>JANOLL010000421.1:0-1848 GCA_031419775.1 Polaromonas sp.
GCGTTTCCACCACCTGGGTGTCGACGTTGGCGCAGAACGGGCATTTCATCGAGACGTGGCCTGTTATCCGTAGACCGGAAATCGGCGGGTGATCGCGTGGACCTGTTCGCGCACCGCAGCGATGTTCGATGGATCGCGCGGCCGGTCCAGCACGTCGGCAATCAGGTTGGCCGTCATGCGTGTTTCCTCTTCGCGAAAGCCACGGGTGGTCAGCGCCGGTGTGCCGATGCGCACGCCGCTGGTCACCATCGGCTTTTCCGGGTCGTTCGGAATCGCGTTCTTGTTGATCGTCATGTGGGCATCGCCCAGAACTGCTTCGGCTTCCTTGCCTGTGATGCCCTTGGCGCGCAGGTCGACCAGCATGACGTGGCTTTCGGTACGGCCGCTGACAATACCCAGGCCGCGCTCAATAAGGGTCTCAGCAATTATTTGTGCGTTTGTTAAAACTTGCTGCTGGTAGATCTTGAATTCAGGGGTCAGAGCTTCCTTGAAAGCCACGGCCTTGGCTGCAATCACATGCATCAGCGGGCCACCCTGCAAGCCCGGAAAGATCGCGCTGTTGATCGCCTTTTCGTGCTCGGCTTTCATCAAAATAATGCCGCCGCGCGGACCACGCAGGCTTTTGTGGGTGGTCGACGTCACGACATCGGCATGCGGAACCGGATTGGGGTAGACGCCGGCGGCAATCAGGCCAGCGTAATGTGCCATGTCGACCAGAAAGATGGCGCCGACGGCTTTGGCCACTTTGGCAAAGCGTTCAAAGTCAATCCGCAGGGAATAAGCCGACGCGCCGGCGATGATCAGCTTGGGTTTGCTTTCATGGGCTTTGCGTTCCATCGCGTCGTAGTCGATCTCTTGCTTGTCATTGAGACCATACGACACCACGTTGAACCACTTGCCACTGATGTTGAGGGCCATCCCGTGCGTCAGGTGTCCGCCCTCAGCCAGGCTCATGCCCATGATGGTGTCACCCGGCTTTAAAAAAGCCAGAAACACCGCTTCGTTGGCGGAGGCACCACAATGCGGTTGCACGTTGGCCGCGTCGGCGCCAAAGAGCAGCTTGACGCGGTCGATCGCCAGTTGCTCCGCCACGTCAACAAATTCGCAGCCGCCGTAGTAGCGCTTGCCGGGATAGCCTTCGGCATATTTGTTGGTGAGCTGCGAGCCTTGGGCCGCCATGACGGCGGGGGATGCGTAGTTTTCGCTGGCGATCAGCTCGATGTGCTGCTCTTGCCGGGCATTTTCAGCCTGGATGGCAGCATAGATTTCGGGGTCGGTCTGTTCAACAAGAATGTTGCGGCTGTACATGGCAGTCCTTCATGACGTGGTCCCTATTCTTCAACGAAGGAAATAAGGGCTGCCCAGGCGAACGGCTGAACGCTGTGCGGTTTGACAACCCTGCCCAGCGGTACGCTTCCCAGTGGTGTCCCACGTCAACATGAAGCCATGCTGGAAGGTCCAGAAAGCTGCTCAGTCTATCGCCAGTTGCGTACGCGCAAAGTGTACCGCAGAGCCTCCAACGGCCACGTCGCCCCACAAAGCGTCAGGACTAAATTGAAGGCCTAAGAACGTGTCAGGGCCACAGCTTTGTCTAGGGCCTGTTCTGCCGTCGGTTGTGCAGCTTCCTGCTCTTTCGGCAAAGACACCGGAATCGGGCGCGCCGGTGAGGTGCTGGCCCGTTGCAACGGTTGCATCTTGCCGCCCATGACTGCCTGCAGCCTGGCATGTTCGGCCATGACTTTGCCGGCATAGCCTCCGTCGTCCTCCAGGTTGGCGGCGCCGACGTAGTATTTGAGGCCGGCCTCAACTGACCCGGCGCGGGCGATACATTCCTGCAAAACTTTTACA
>JANOLL010000422.1:0-2143 GCA_031419775.1 Polaromonas sp.
TGCCGCATCGGACTTGCCGATCGCGGTGCTGCGGTCGATCAGAATGTCGAGGTGCAGGCCGTTGTGCTTGAGCAGCACCGACGTCGGAGCAGAAGCATCACCCTGGTAGCCGATAAATTGTGACGCATCCGCCAGACCGGTGTTACCGGCTGCTGTGGTGACCACCAGCTTGCCGCCCTCGACACTGTAGCGTGAGGCGTCTGCGTGAGAACCATTGGCAAGGGGCGTGGCCTGATCGAGTACCGCGCGCGCGAAGGCAATGACTTTGGCGCCGCGCACCGGGTTGTAGCCTTTTCCTTTTTCAGCACCGTCGGTTTCAGGAATCGCGTCTGTTCCGTACAGCGCGTCATACAGAGATCCCCAGCGGGCGTTGGCGGCATTGAGGGAATAGCGCGCATTCAGTACCGGCACCACCAGCTGCGGCCCGGCTTGCAGAGCCAGTTCGGCATCGACATTGGCGGTCGTGGCTTTGACCTGGGCAGGTTGAGGCACCAGGTAGCCAATCGAGGTCAGAAAATGGCGGTAAGCCGCCATGTCAGTGATCGGACCAGGGTGCGCTTTGTGCCAGCTATCCAGCTCGGTTTGCAGGCGGTCGCGCTCGGCCAGCAAGGCAAGATTTTTTGGCGCCAAGTCGGCCACCAGTTTATCAAAACTGGCCCAGAAATGGTCGCTTGCCACGCCGGTGCCGGGCAGTACCTTGTCTTCAATGAAGCGGTGCAAAACGGTGGCAACTTGCAGCCTGCCGCAGACCGTGCGAGGAGTGGATGGGTTGCTCATAAGAATCCTTTGGAAACAGGGTGGACAAAGAAAAATAATGGACCCAGCGGCCGCTCACGGTGCCAGCAGGGTCAGCACATCACGCAGGTTGCTGCCGGTGTAGCAGGGCGAGGTGCCGAGTGTTTCAAACGGAAGATGGTAGCGGTTGACCCACAGTGTGCGGTAGCCATACCAGGTGGCGGCCAGAGCGTCCCAACTGTTGCAACTGACGAATCCGATCTGCGCTGCCGGAAGGCCGGTTGCCTGCTCGCCTAGCGCATAGGCCTGGGGGTGGGTCTTGTATTTGCGAATGCTGTCAACGCTGATGATATGGTCCAGCAGACCCTCGAGGCCGGCAGATCTCACGGCGTGGTCAAGCATGGCCGGGTCACCGTTGGAAAGAATGCCCGTGACTATGCCGCGTTGCCGCAGGGCCAACAAGACGTCGCGGTTTTCGGGAAAAGCAGTGAGCTGGCGGTACTGGTTCATCAGCTGCTCTTCAGTCTCGGGCGTCAGGTCCAGGGCTAGGCGTTTGCAGGCGAACTGCAGGCCCGCGCGGGTCAGGTCCCAGAAGGGCTGGTAATGCGCGCCGTCGTTGCTGGTGGTGACCAGCCGGGTGTATTCGATCTGCTTGTCACGCCATAAGGCGCTGATGGACTGGCCCTGACCGGGGAAAAGCTGCTCAGCCAGCGCCCCCACGCTGTAAACGTCAAACAGCGTGCCGTAGGCGTCGAACAGGACAGCACGCGGCGTTGTGTCGGTGCTGGGGCGGGCTGGCGTCATGACCATACTCTATTCGATACTTGACGAAATATTAAATACCTCAAACTTGTTTAATCTGATACTTTATTGAAGGTAATAGCGTACAACTCAATCATGCAAACCCCAAGCGAAGATTTACCTCTGGCTGGCCTGCGGGTCATCGAATTCGCCCACATGGTGATGGGGCCCACTTGCGGCATGGTGCTGGCTGACCTGGGCGCGGAGGTGATCAAGATCGAGCCGCTCGAAGGCGACAACACCCGCAGGCTGATCGGCGCAGGCGCTGGCTTTTTCCCCATGTTTAACCGGAACAAGAAAAGCCTGGCGATTGATTTGCACACGGCGGGTGGCAAAGAGGCCGTGCTGAAACTGATTGCGACGGCCGATGTGGTCAGTGAAAACTTCAAACCCGGCACCATGACCGGGCTGGGGCTGGACTACCCGACTTTGTCCCGGCTCAACGACCGGCTGGTGTATGTCAGCCACAAGGGTTTTTTACCTGGCCCCTACCAGCACCGTACCGCACTCGATGAGGTTGTGCAGATGATGGGGGGACTGGCCTACATGACGGGCAGGCCGGGCGATCCTTTGCGTGCCGGCAGCAGCGTCAATGACATCATGGGGG
>JANOLL010000423.1:0-2116 GCA_031419775.1 Polaromonas sp.
GCAATCCGGTCCCCCATGCGGCGTTCTGCCCCAGAGGCCAGTTCGAGGTTATCACCCAATATCGGCAATGCACCTGGTACCACCTGCGCATCGACACCAGCAGGGCTAGCCACCAGGACGGCGGCGGCAAAGGCCAACGCGCTAAAACGAATCGAGCGGGACAAAGGCGATGATCTCGGCGGTTTGGGTGTGAATCAAGACGGTCCAGAACGATTTCCGGCCCACCATGGGGATATACGCAACGGAGCCCACAGTGCGGCTCACATTGGCAGCCGTTAGCGACTTGTCAATGTCGCTGACTCGAGCTGGAAAACGGGCTTTGAGCTCGGCCAGCGGACGGGCGCGCGCCAATATCCTGGGTTTGGCTTGTTCATAGGCTTGCCAGAAATCGGGTCGCGCCCCTAATACGGCACCTTGCAGCGCCGCCATAGTGGCCTCAAAGCTTTCCTTGCTGTCCGCGAACTCCCGCACGGCCAACAGAGTTGGCCCCGTCAGCGGTAAACGCTGCATCCCAGGCGGAGCGCGGTTAAGCAGCTCCGGCGGAATATCGATGGCATGGACAACCCTAAAACGGTCGATCTCGAATACCAGGTGCACTGGGCGGGCCACCGATACCGTCCATAAGCCATAAGCCAGTGCAGCCAATTGCAGCAGGCCAATCACGAGCAGATCGCGCCGCAGTTCCTCGCGCGACTTGTCGAGATTGAAGATGGCCAGCGTCATTAACGGTCCCATCACCACATCGACCGCCACCACGATCAAAAAGAGATCGCGCCCCCCCGAAATTTCACGGTAAGGATAGGGGTACCACACGTTGAAAACCAGCAACGCAGCAAGCCCGGCCAGCAGCAAACTAATGGCCAGGTGAATGCTGGAGGCCTTGATCCGACCATTCCAAAAAAAATTAGCGGCAAGCATGCTCATATGATGGGGGTTGGTTGTAAAGATTCCATAACAGCATGGCGAATTCAGGACTTACTCACTTTGACGAACAAGGGCAGGCGCATATGGTGGATGTAGGGGCCAAGGCCGCCACACACCGTATCGCCATTGCGCAGGGGCGAATTGTCATGAATCCTGCAACGCTGTCCATTATTTTGGCAGGCAGCGTAAAGAAAGGCGACGTGCTTGGCATCGCGCGAGTGGCTGGCATCATGCAGCCAAAAAAACCAGTGACTTAATTCCCTTATGCCATCCGCTAGCCCTGACGCGGGTTGTAATTAATTTCATGCCGGATCTTCCGAGCGCCGCTATCACTTGCCAGGCCACGGTAGAAACTGTCGGCCCCACCGGTGTCGAAATGGAAGCCCTGACCGCCGCACAAATTGCGCTGCTGACCATTTACGACATGTGCAAGGCGGTAGACCGGGGCATGACGATCACCGATGTGCGCGTGCTTGAAAAGCACGGCGGCAAGTCAGGCAGCTTTGTAAACCCCTAGGGCGCTAGGCTGTTCATCGCTGGCGGCAGGGGCGCTTTGGCGTTGGCCAGTGCCCAGCGGGCGTAGTCCTTTGGGAAAGCAGCCCGGTAACGGGCGAGGTGTGCCATCGCGTCGTCATCGCGACCCAGCATCACCGCACTTTCAATGACCTTTTCAATCACGCGCGGCTCTGGAGAGTAATGCAGTAGAGCCGAGGCGGTAGTGAAGGTCCATATCGCGTTAGCAGGCGTAAGTGGCGTGAGAAGCAGTTCGGCAAACCGCACCTGATTGGCAAATAGGCGTGAATCGCCAACTTTTTCTAACAAATTTTCGCGGTATGCTACATCGCGTGCAGCCGGTTCAAGATAAATTTGCCGAATACGAAAATAGTCCCAGGCCGAATAGGCAGCAGATGCTAACAAGCACAGGGTAACGAAAAGTTTGGACAGAAAATAAAACCAATGTTTAGGCGTCTTGTTTTGCGTATCCGCTTTACCGAGGAGTGGCTTTGATGAATTTCCGAGGATCGCAACGCAGAGAATAATTGCCATTTGAAAAGGCCCATACCAAAGTGGATATTCCAGAAGGCTGTGCAGCGTGATCAACGCCAGGACGGACCACGCAAGCTGGCGACCGGAATCATTTTCCCGCCAGGGCCGCTGCCGCAAAATCCACCAGATCAAACCACCCGACACC
>JANOLL010000424.1:0-3572 GCA_031419775.1 Polaromonas sp.
CGGTATTGCCATTGAGCAGCTTCAGTGTTTCGCCAGTCTTGCCCCAGCGCACATCCAGTCCGCCGCGAATCTTATCGAGGTCGAAAATATGTGAGGGCTGGCCCAGCTCGAACATCACATAGTTTGAAATATCCACCAGCGGCGTCACGCTGCGTTGACCACAACGCGCCAAGCGGTCCACCATCCACGCTGGGGTTGCGGACCTGGTGTTGACGTTACGCAGCACTCGGCCGGCGAAGCGACCACACAAATCAGGCGCGCTAATCTTCACCGCCAGTCGCGTCACGTCAGTTACCAGCACTTTCGGAATCACGGGTGCCTTGAGCGGCGCGCCAGTCAGGGCTGCGACTTCACGCGCGACGCCGTACACACTGAGGCAGTGCGCAAGGTTTGGGGTGAGCTTGAGCGTCATCAGGGTGTCGTCGAGTTTCAAATGCTCGCGAATATTCATACCCAAAGGTGCATCCGTAGCCAATTCAAGCAGGCCACCATGGTCGTCAGACAAGGTGAGTTCGCGCGCCGAGCACAGCATGCCCTGGCTTTCCACCCCGCGGAGCTGCCCCGTCTTGATGAGAAACGGTTTACCGTCTGCGCCCGGCGGTAGCTCGGCACCCACTAGCGCGCAAGGGACCCTGATGCCTGGCCTGGCGTTGGGCGCGCCGCAGACAATATTGAGCAACTTTCCCTGTCCCACGTCAACCTGACACACGCGTAGCTTGTCGGCATTTGGATGTTTGACAGCTTCGATGATTTCACCCACGACAACTTTGGTGAAAGGGGGCGCTACCGCCTTCAACTCCTCCACCTCCAAACCCGCCATGGTGAGCGTTTCAGCGAGTTGCTCGGTGGTAAGAGGCGGGTTGCAGAATTCGCGCAACCAGGATTCTGGAAATTGCATGGTGATGCCTAGTGGTTCTTCTTGTTTATGGCTTGCTCAAGACTGGAATTGCGACAGAAAGCGGATATCGCCATCAAAGAAAAGTCGCAGGTCGTTCACACCATAACGCAGCATGGTCAGCCGGTCTGGCCCCATTCCGAAGGCAAAGCCAATGTATTTTTCAGGGTCCAGCCCCATGTTGCGCACCACATTCGGGTGCACCTGGCCCGAGCCTGCTACCTCAAGCCAGCGGCCTGCAAGCGGGCCGTTTTGGAATTGAATGTCGATCTCGGCACTTGGCTCCGTAAAAGGGAAAAAGCTGGGCCGAAAACGTAAAACCAGATCATCACTTTCAAAAAAAGTACGGCAAAAATCGGTGAAGACAAACTTCAGGTCTTTGAAGCTCACGTTCTCGCCGATCCATAAGCCTTCGCACTGATGGAACATAGGCGAATGCGTCGCATCGCTGTCCACGCGGTAGGTACGGCCAGGTGCGATCACGCGAATCTCGGGCATCCGGCCACCACTGTCTATCCATTCACGGTGCTTTTTGACGTGCTGCACTGCATAGCGAATCTGCATCGGGCTGGTGTGGGTGCGTAGCAAATTAGGCGCAGCCTCTGTGCCCCCTTCGACATAAAAGGTATCGTGCATCGAGCGTGCGGGATGGTCTTCGGGTGTGTTGAGAGCCGTGAAGTTGAACCAGTCAGTTTCAATTTCCGGACCTTGCGCCACGTCAAAGCCCATGGAGCCGAAGATTGCCTCAATACGCTCCAGCGTCAGCGACACTGGGTGCAGTCCGCCTCGCGCGCGCCTGCGACCGGGCAAACTGACGTCCAGCGCTTCAGCTTTGAGTTGCTTGTCCAGTTCCGCCTGAGCCATCGCTTGGCGACGCCCGTTTAAAGCGGACTCAATCGCCTGTTTAGCCAGATTGATTGCAGCGCCACGAGATTTTTTTTCCTCTACATTGAGCGCAGCCATACCTTTCATCAGCTCAGTGACGCGACCCGACTTGCCCAGATAAAGCGCTTTGGCATTTTCCAGCTCCGCGGGCGTTAGCGCTTGCTCAAAACTGGTTCGGGCGCTACTGACCAGTTCTTGGAGGGCATCAGGTTGGTTCATAGAGCTCATGTGCAGAATTTGAAAAACCATAAAAAAGGGCTAGAGCTCTTTCAAGCCCTAGCCCTTTATTTTCGAATGCAAGCAGCTATTAATTTAATAGCATAAGAGCTGCCAGGACTGAAAATCAGGCGGCCAGCTTGGCTTTAACCTGTTCAACGATAGCGCCAAAAGCGGCGCTGTCGTGAATGGCCATGTCGGACAGAACCTTGCGATCAATCTCGATACCCGCTTTTTTCAGGCCATTGGCAAACTGGCTGTAAGTCAGGCCGCAAGCACGGCTAGCAGCATTGATACGCGTGATCCACAAGCGGCGGAAAACACGTTTTTTGGTACGGCGGTCACGGTAGGCATATTGCCCTGCCTTCATCACCGCTTCTTTGGCGATACGGAAGACATTACCGCGGCGACCGCGGAATCCCTTGGCAAGGGCGAGAACTTTTTTGTGGCGGGCGCGAGCCGTTACACCACGTTTGACGCGAGGCATATGTTTACTCCTTGTTCGTCGTTATTAAATGCCACGGCCAGGCAGCATCTGCGCCATGTGACCCATATTGGTCTCATGAACAGTCACTGCGCCGCGTAATTGACGTTTGTTTTTAGTGGTCTTCTTGGTCAGGATGTGACGTTTGAAGGCTTGACCGCGTTTGACGGTGCCACCTGGACGAACGCGGAAACGCTTTTTAGCGCCGCTTTTGGTCTTCATTTTGGGCATATTCATGCTCCTTTTCTTTTGTGCTCGTGAGGCGTCTGCAAACTGTTTGCAGCCTTGATGGCCCCGAGCCACTTGTAACTGTGGCGGGTTATTCAATCACCACAGGTTCGCGAGAGGTATTAACCCCCCACTTTTGGAAGGGAAGCTTATCGCTCACCTTCACCGGAGCGCCCGAAAGCACCCCTAATTATTTCTCTACCCATTCATGCCGCAGCGGGTACGACTTCAACCACCTGCTTGGCACCACCGCCTGGCTTCTTGCGGCCTGGCGCGATCATCATGACCATCTGCCTGCCTTCCAGCTTGGGGAACTGCTCTACCACAATCAAATCTGCCAGCTCATCCCGTATGCGGGCCAGCAAGGCCAGGCCCAACTCCTGGTGCGTGATTTCACGACCCCGAAAACGCAAGGTAATCTTGCACTTGTCACCCTCTTCCAGAAACCGCTTGATATTACGCAACTTGATGTTGTAGTCGCCATCATCTGTTCCGGGTCGAAACTTGATCTCCTTGATCTCGATGACTTTTTGCTTGGACTTGGCCTCCGCTGCTTTTTTCTGCTCCGCGTACTTGAACTTGCCGTAATCCATCAATCGGCAAACGGGCGGAACTGCTGTGGGCGAGATTTCAACCAGATCCACGTCAGCTTCACCCGCTAGGCGCAAGGCTTCCATGATGCTGACGATACCCAGAGGCTCGTTATCAGGCCCTGACAGTCGTACTTCAGGAGCCATGATTTCTCGGTTCAAGCGGTGCTTGCGTTCTTCGCGGTGACGGCGGTCACGAAATTCAGTAGCGATGGCGGTAATCCTTCAATGTCTGCTATAAAAGCTATAGCTGCTTTCGCCCACCTTATTGAGA
>JANOLL010000425.1:0-1670 GCA_031419775.1 Polaromonas sp.
CTCTACCCCCAGTCCTTGCGCCCAGGCGCGCAACTCAACACTGCTGAATTCGGCCAGCATAGGCTCCACTTCGGCGCGGCGCGCACCGTAGCGGCCGACAAATGGCTCAAAACCCTCAGAGTGGGTAAGGTTCAATCCGCCTTTGCCAGCCAGCAGGAACTTTCGTCCTACCGATGGCATGGCGTCGTAAACTTCCACCGACACGGACGCGCCCGCAGCCGCGACGACTTCGGCAGCCATCAAACCCGCAGGACCGCCGCCAATGATGACAACCCGGGCCTTTGCAGGCACAGCAGCGGCTTGATTCACGGAAATTTCACTTTTACAGATGTGGCCATTGCGATGCTGTTTTTCAGGCTGCTCTCGTTTTTATAGCTGAATGCGCTCATTCTACTTGGGCTAGGGAGCTAAGGGGCTTGAAATAGGGTGCTGCAAGGCGTGTGCAGACTACTTTGACCGGGTCGTCAAGCAATCTCCTCCAGCGCGCCGTCCCCCGTCAGGAAGGCAGCCCTGACCGGGGCGTCCGGGTAAATTGCCTGAACGGCGGTTCGATAGGTTCGCATTTGTGCTAGCAGCGCGGCCTGATGCTGCGGTGCGGTAGCTGACTTGTAATCCAGCACCCACCACTGGCCGGCATGTCCGGCATCCTGACGTTGCACCAGCCGGTCCAGCCGCAAGATTTGACCGGCGTGCAGCAGTTCCACCTCATTGCCCTGCCAGGCCAGCCGGCGAGCGTCCCAGGCCCAGCTGCCTTTACCGGCTCGAATACGGCTCGCCATCGCCTGCGCCTGGCCGACCTGCTCCGGCGTCAGGTCAAACTCGCGGCCAATGCGTGCAGTCAGGGCGAGCATCGCCTCGGGCCCTAGAGGGTCGTAGCTGCCATGCCATTCGAGAATCCGGTGCATGGCTTTGCCGATGCGAGCGCTCGGCAGGTCATCTTCGGCAGCGGTAGGAGCGGCCTGCGGAAGAAGCGGTGTGTCTGGAAGATCCGGTAGTTCAAAGCTTGCGTGCTCAGCGCGGCTGTTGCCGTGGTCGACGGCGCTACGGTCAAGGGGTGAAGGCAACTCGGTTGCCAGAGCCTGCAGGCGCTGCCACCAGCTGCGCGTAGTGGGGAGGTGCGGCTGGATCGAGGACAGCGCCAGGGTATGAGCGGCGCGCGTCATGGCCACATACAAGGCATTGAGCTCCTCGCGTTGCCTGGCTGCCAGCTCAGTGGCCATGCTTACCTGGGCACAGGCGGGCGGCCGGCTTTCACTGGTCAGGAACAAAAACTTTTGCGGCGAAGTGGCCTCGCCGGGCCAATCGATCAACACGCTCATGCTTTCAAGATTGCGCTCAAGCGTATCGGTATCAAGCAGCAATACGGCGGGTGCCTCCAGACCCTTGGCACCGTGGATCGTCAGCAGGCGCACGGCATCGGGGTTCACGGCCGCCGGTGCCTGCAAGCCGCCTGCCTTAAGTGCGCGAACAAAGGCATAAGGCGTCGCGTAGCGGCCACCCTCGAGCTGCAGTGCAGCGCCAAGAACAGCCCGCAGGTTCGCCAAAACGGTGTCGCGGTTGGGGCCGGGAGCCGCCGCCGCAAAGCGTGCCAGCACATCGCCATCCTGGTAAATGGCCTGCAGCGCATCATGGGGCGGAAGCCGGTCTATCCAGCCTTTAAATCTAAGCAA
>JANOLL010000426.1:0-1640 GCA_031419775.1 Polaromonas sp.
CCCTGGGTCGCATCATGGACGTGTTGGGTGCGCCGATTGACGAGCGTGGCCCAGTCGACCAAGCCCTGACGGCGCCGATTCACCGCAAGGCCCCGGCTTATGACGAGCTCTCGCCCTCGCAGGAGCTGCTGGAGACCGGCATCAAGGTGATCGACCTGGTGTGCCCGTTTGCCAAAGGCGGCAAGGTTGGCCTGTTCGGTGGCGCTGGCGTCGGCAAGACCGTGAACATGATGGAGCTGATCAACAACATTGCCAAGGCGCACTCTGGTTTGTCAGTGTTCGCTGGCGTGGGTGAACGTACCCGTGAAGGCAATGACTTCTATCACGAGATGGCTGACTCCGGCGTCGTGAACCTCGAAAACCTCGGCGAATCCAAAGTGGCCATGGTGTACGGTCAGATGAACGAACCGCCAGGTAACCGTTTGCGCGTGGCACTGACCGGTCTGACGATTGCCGAATCTTTCCGTGACGAAGGCCGTGACGTGCTGTTCTTCGTTGACAACATTTACCGCTACACGCTGGCCGGTACCGAAGTGTCGGCATTGTTGGGCCGTATGCCTTCTGCCGTGGGTTACCAGCCGACGCTGGCCGAAGAAATGGGCCGCTTGCAAGAGCGCATCACCTCGACCAAGGTCGGTTCCATCACGTCGATTCAAGCCGTTTACGTGCCCGCAGACGACTTGACCGATCCGTCACCCGCTACCACCTTTGCCCACCTGGACTCCACTGTTGTGTTGTCGCGCGACATCGCCTCGTTGGGCATCTATCCTGCGGTCGATCCACTCGATTCCACCAGCCGTCAGCTTGACCCTAATGTCGTGGGCGAAGACCACTATGCCACCGCCCGTGCCGTACAGGGCACTCTGCAGCGCTACAAAGAGCTGCGCGACATCATTGCAATTCTAGGCATGGACGAACTGGCACCTGAGGACAAACTGGCTGTGGCACGAGCCCGCAAAATTCAGCGTTTCCTGAGCCAGCCTTTCCACGTTGCTGAAGTGTTTACTGGCTCTCCCGGCAAATACGTCAGCTTGGCTGAAACCATTCGCGGCTTCAAGATGATTGTGTCTGGTGAATGCGATCATCTGCCGGAGCAGGCCTTTTACATGGTCGGCACGATCGACGAAGCTTTCGAGAAGGCCAAGAAGGTCTAAGCGATGGACACCACCCACACCATCCACGTCGATGTTGTCAGCGCCGAGGAGTCGATCTTCTCTGGCGAAGCCAAATTTGTGGCCTTGCCGGGCGAGGCGGGTGAACTGGGCATCTACCCACGCCACACGCCGTTGATCACCCGCATCAAGCCCGGTGCGGTGCGCATTGAAAAAGCCGATGGAACCGAAGAATTTGTCTTCGTGGCCGGCGGTGTACTCGAAGTCCAACCCCACTGCGTGACAGTGCTCAGCGACACCGCCATTCGCGGCAAGGATCTTGACGAAGCCAAGGCCACAGCCGCCAAGGCAGCGGCAGAAGAAGCGCTGAAAAACGCCAAGAACGATATTGACATCGCCATGGCGCAATCCGAACTGGCCGTCATGGCGGCTCAGATTGCTGCGCTGCGAAAATACCGTCAGAAAAAATAACGTCATCCTGTCTTCCCGCCGCGCAGCGCCGGTGACACCGAAAGCCCCTCCGATTTC
>JANOLL010000427.1:0-2544 GCA_031419775.1 Polaromonas sp.
GCTTCCAGTGGAGTACCGGTCTGGGCCCTGAACTGTACAGAACAAAAAAACCGGCGAACGTCGGCTTGCGAAGGGGTAAACATTCCGTCAGGTTATCACGCGGCTTTGAGTGCCCAGTGCGGCAATGCCATACCTCCTCTAATCATCACGATGACCGCTGTCCTACAGACAATGCCGGATCTGGCCGCTATGCTTCGTGAACTCGCAGTAAGTTTCCGGAGGATGCGGGACTTGGTTTTTTATTCATTTTTGCCGGCCAGGAAATATTCATGAATGCAACAAAAATAGCGGGAATCGTTTTGGTACTTGTCGGTTTAGTCGGATTTTTCACCGGCGGCTTCAGTTTTACCAAAGACACCACCGCTGCAAAAATCGGCCCCATCGAGTTCACGGTCAAAGAGAAAGAATCGGTCAACATTCCGAAGTGGTTGAGCCTTGGCGCCATCGCATTGGGCGCCATTGTGCTGGTAGCGGGCTTTCGCAAGTCCTGATCGCCCACATCCAACGGGTGACTTGGCCACCGATGTGGCACCCCGAAGGCAGCGTTTTTAGTGCAGGATGGTCACGCGACTGTTTGATTTAACATCAGTCCCTATCAGGCTTCAATCAAGCAACTCGCCATTTGATGCGGTAAGTTTGCCTGCACAGCTTAAACCGCCATGGGGACACTCGAATGATCAACAAAATTGCACGCTCGGTTGCGGATGCGCTCGCGGACATCAAAGATGGTTCCACCGTTTTGATCGGTGGTTTTGGTACCGCTGGTATCCCCGATGAGTTGATCAACGGCCTCATCGCGCAGGGTGCGAAAAACCTGACGGTGGTCAACAACAATGCCGGCAATGCTGAGGTGGGATTGGCGGCGCTCCTCAAGGCCGGACAGGTGCGCAAGATCATCTGCAGCTTTCCGAGGCAAGTCGACAGCCAGGTGTTCGACGGATTGTTTCGCAGCGGCAAACTGGAGTTAGAACTGGTTCCGCAGGGCAATCTTGCCGAACGCATACGGGCGGCGGGTGCCGGTATAGGGGCTTTCTTTTCGCCCACTAGCTTTGGTACGGAGCTGGCTAAAAACGCCGATGGCTCGCCCAAGGAAACCCGTGAAATCAACGGCAAACATTACGTGCTCGAAATGCCGATTCACGGCGACGTGGCGCTGATCAAGGCCGAGCGCGGCGACCGTTGGGGCAATCTGACCTACCGCATGGCGGCGCGCAACTTTGGGCCGGTGATGGCGACGGCGGCCAAAAAAACCATCGCTACCGTTCATGAAATTGTCGAGCTGGGAGAGCTGGACCCCGAGGCCGTCGTGACGCCGGGCATCTTTGTGCACCAGGTAGTCAAAATCGATCGGGTAGCGACCTACGCTGGCGGCGCCAGGAAGGCGGCTTGAACCGATCTTCAACAGAAACAAAAAAATGACTTATCAAAAACGCAGCAAAGACCAGCTTGCAGCCCGTGTTGCGCAGGACATTCATGAAGGCGCGATCGTCAACCTCGGGATCGGCATGCCGACGCTGGTTGCCAACCACATTCCGGCCAGTCGTGAGGTGGTGTTGCACAGCGAAAACGGCATTCTCGGTATGGGCCCGGCGCCAGCGCCGGGAGAAGAAGACTACGACCTGATCAATGCCGGCAAGCAGCCCGTGACGCTGCTCAAGGGCGGGGCGTATTTTCACCACGCTGACAGCTTTGCCATGATGCGTGGCGGTCACCTGGATATTTGCGTGTTGGGTGCGTTTCAGGTCTCGAGCACGGGCGATCTGGCCAATTGGCATACCGGAGAAGCTGGCGCCATCCCCGCGGTTGGGGGGGCCATGGATCTGGCAGTAGGCGCCCGGCAAACCTGGGTCATGATGGACCTGCTCACTAAACAAGGCAGCAGCAAAGTTGTGGAGAAATGCAGCTACCCCTTGACCGGGATTGGCTGCGTCAAACGCATCTATTGCGATGTCGCTACGCTGGCCTGCACCCCCGAGGGCCTCAAATTGATCGACTCGGTAGACGGCCTTGGGCATGCCGAGTTGGAAAAAATGATTGGCCTGCCCATCGCCGCGTGACGGCGTCTCGAGGCAAACCAGGTGTTCTTGCTGCACTGGTTGAGCCAGACCTGAAAAAACTGTTCCGGAGACCTCCCATGAGCACCCAAGCCTTTATTTGCGATGCGATACGTACCCCGTTTGGTCGCTACGGCGGCGCGCTCAGCAGTGTGCGTACCGACGACCTGGGTGCCATTCCGCTTAAGGCGCTGATGGCCCGCAACGCCAAGGTGGACTGGCTGGCCGTGACGGATGTGATTTACGGCTGCGTCAACCAAGCCGGTGAGGACAACCGTAACGTGGCGCATATGGCCAGTTTGCTGGCCGGCCTGCCGCTGGAATTGCCGGGCGCGACCATCAATCGCCTGTGCGGCTCGGGGCTGGATGCCATCGGCACGGCAGCGCGGGCCATCAAGGCCGGGGAAGCGACCATGATGATCGCCGGTGGCGTTGAAAGCATGAGCCGCGCGCCTTTTGTGATGGGCAAGGCCGAAAGCGCCTTCAGCCG
>JANOLL010000428.1:0-9571 GCA_031419775.1 Polaromonas sp.
TTGTAGCCCGGCATGTAAACGGTTGACAGCCGTACGCGGCCGAGTTGGTCAATTGAGCTGCCCGGCAGCACGGCGAGGCCCGGTGCAGCGATGTGAATGCCTAGCGTGACGGCGCCCGTGCCCAGTCCCTGTACGGACAAGGCGTCGTCAATCTCCGTGGTGCTGGAATCATCGATCGAGAAAGCACGCACAGCGGCCAACGGCAATTGATCGGCATGCTGCGGAGCCGTGACGGCAGGGAAAGCCGTACCCCGGGGAAAGTTCTCAAACAAAAAACGCTTGTAGTGAAACTGGTAAGGGGAAGCGATGGCGCCCGACTTTTGCAGCAAATCGAGCGGTGCGGTATGGCTGGTGCGGGAGGCCTCGACCACGGCCTTGTACTCGGCGCTGTTTTTGTCCGGCTTGAAAAGAATTTTGTACAGTTGATCGCGAATAGGATCGGGGCACACCCCTTGAGCCAGCTGCTCGGCCCAGGCCGTGATTTGCAGAGCGACCTGTTTCTTCTTTTCAATGGCTACCAGCGCGAGTTGCAAGATCTCGGCAGGCGCTTTTTTGAAGCGGCCCTTGCCGGCGCGACGAAAGTAGTGCGGCGCATCGAACAAGCGAAACAGGGCTGCGGCCTGCTGCTCCAGCGATGCCGACTTCGATGGATCGGCACTGAAGTAATCGCGCGCCAGATCAGCAAAACCAAATTCATCTTCGCTGGCAAATTCCCAGGCCAACTCCAGCTCGATGTCCTCGCTGAGCCTGTGAGCCGCGGCCACAAGCTCCACAGGAGATGGCTTTTCAAACTTCAGCAGGGCATTGGCGGCCTTGACCTTCACCCGCTTTCCGGAGTCCAGCTCAACCTGCAGCGAAGTGTCAGAGTCCTGCAAAATGCGACCGGCCAAAAATTTGCCGGCTTCTTCAAACAATACAAACAAAACATGAACCTCTCAATGACGTGCACCCAGTGTAATCAGGCATCCATTTCGAGAAAATCCAGGATCGCCGGCAGGTGCTCGTCAAAATCGCTCAGCGCATGGTCGCTGCCTTCGAGCAGTCGCATCCGGGTGCCAGCATAGCGCTGGGACATTTCACGCCAGTCGAGGACTTCGTCGCCTTTGGCAATGATGGTTAGATAGTTTTGCGGCCCCTGAAGCGGCCCGGCATGCAGGTCGTGTAGCTCATCGATAAATGCGGGATCAAATAAGAATTTTTCCCCAGCATCGTGCCAGGACGATTGCTCACCGATGTGAGCCTTGAGGTCGCGCGCGGGCTCCACTGCAGGGTTGAGCAACACGGCCTTGCAGCCCATTTGTTCGGCTACCCAGGTCGCGTAATAGCCGCCCAGTGATGAACCGATGACAGCCATGCTCGTCGGCCAGTTTTCTAAGCCTTGCATGATCTCCTGCATGGCTTGCTTCGGTGAAGGCGGCAACTGGGGGCACCACCAGGTCACTCGGGGATAGTTATGCGCAACGTTGGCTGCCATTCTCTTAGCTTTGGTTGAGAGCGGGGAGGAGCGAAAGCCGTGCAGGTACAGCAGATGGGTGATGGGCATGCCTTCATCTTCGCCCAACTCTCTTGGGTTGATTAAGTTGGGGCCTTGGCTCCTCACCCTTCGTCCTCAGACATCACACTTCAAAATGCCGGGGCGCATACCGACGGGGCGATAATCCGCTCCATGGCCGCTGTTTTCGAAAAACCTTCCCTTTATCGACGCACCTTGCCGCTGTTTGGTGGTTTTGACGGTCCGCTGGCTTTTGCGGTTTTCTTGTTGGCTGGCGCAGGGCTGCTGATCATGTATTCGTCCGGCTACGACCACGGCAGCCGCTTTGTAGACCATGGCCGCAACATGTTGATTGCAGGGGCCATCATGTTCGTTGTGGCGCAGATACCGCCGCAGCGCTTGATGACTTTTGCGGTGCCGCTTTACACCGTCGGCGTGGCACTGCTGATTGCTGTCGCGATTTTTGGCATCACCAAAAAGGGCGCACGGCGCTGGCTCAATGTCGGCGTGGTGATTCAGCCCAGCGAGATTCTCAAAATCGCCATGCCGCTCATGTTGGCATGGTGGTTTCAAAAGCGCGAAGGTCAGCTGCGACCGTTGGATTTTCTGGTGGCTTGCCTGCTGCTGGTGCTGCCGGTTGGGTTGATCATGAAGCAGCCGGATCTGGGTACCTCGTTGTTGGTGCTGGCGGCTGGCGTGGCGGTGATTTTTTTTGCAGGCCTAAGCTGGAAGCTGATTGCACCGCCCGTGTTGCTAGGAATTGTCGGTATTTTTCTGCTGGTGTGGTTCGAACCCCAGCTGTGTGCCGACGGCATGCGTTGGCCCGTCCTTCATGATTACCAACAGCAGCGAATCTGCACGCTGCTGGACCCTTCCCGTGATCCACTTGGGAAAGGCTTTCACATCATTCAGGGCATGATCGCGATTGGCTCAGGCGGTTTGTTCGGCAAGGGTTTCATGGCAGGCACGCAGACCCATCTGGAGTTCATCCCCGAGCGCACCACCGACTTCATTTTTGCTGCGTTTTCAGAAGAATTTGGCCTGGCTGGCAATCTGATGCTCATCGCTGGCTTCCTGTTTCTGATCCTGCGTGGCCTGGCCATTGCCATGGAGGCGCCCACGCTGTTTTCACGACTGCTGGCGGGTGCCGTGACCATGATTTTCTTCACCTACGCCTTTGTGAACATGGGCATGGTCAGTGGAATTTTGCCAGTGGTGGGCGTGCCGCTGCCTTTCATTAGCTATGGCGGCACGGCCATGGTGACGCTGGGTCTGGCTGTGGGAATGCTGATGTCGATTGCCAAAGCCAAACGACTGGTTCAGTCCTGAGGAGAATGGTTAGCGTCCTGCGTTGGTCTTGCATTCGAGCGTGTGAACGGTTACAAACACCTGACTTCAGCGCTAGGCAACTGTTTGTTTATTCATCGTTTCAGCCCTTAGGAGAGCCCACATGGCCGGTAAATTTGAACTCAAGAAATCTAAAAACGACAAATACTTCTTTTCATTGTTGGCGAGCAATGGGCAGAAGATTCTGTCCAGCGAAATGTATGAAGCCAAGGCCAGTGCCCTCAACGGCATCGAGTCGGTGAAGACCAATTCGACCAACGATGGCCGGTACGAGCGCCTGGACGGGAAAGACGGTTCTCCCTATTTCACGCTCAAGGCGGGCAATGGTCAGGTTATTGGCAGCAGCCAGATGTACTCCACCGCATCTGCCCGCGACAACGGCATCGCTTCGTGCAAGGCAAACGCTCCGGGTGCGACCACTGACGATCAAAGCTGATTTGCAAGACCCCGCCGGGCGATGACCGCCTGGCGCGGCCGGCGCAGATTCAGGGCGAACTGCCTACAATCCGGGCATGACTTCACTTCGTTCCGCCCCGGCATCCATTCTCAACGCCTCCATCACGTCATCGTCGCTTCGGCCGACGGCGGCGTCGACAACCGGACGTCTGGAAATAGCCCGTCAGTTATTGCTTGAGCCCTTCGGCCTGACCGAGGCCCATCTTGGCCGGGCACTGGGCGAGATCACCTCGCACGGTGCCGATGACGCCGATTTGTATTTCCAGTACACCCGCAGCGAAGGCTGGAGCCTGGAGGAAGGCATCGTCAAGACTGGCTCCTTCAGCATTGACCAGGGTGTCGGGGTGCGCGCCGTGAGCGGTGAAAAAACGGCCTTTGCCTACTCCGACGATATTTCCGAAGCCTCACTGCTCGATGCCGCCCGCACAGTTCGCAGTATTTCCGCTGCCAGCAAAGTCGGTCGGGTCAAGACACCCGCTCGCCGTGTCGCCAGCAGCCGTTCGCTTTACAACGGACTCGACCCGATTGCCACGCTGGACAGCACCGCCAAGGTCAAGCTGCTTGAAAAAGTTGAAAAGCTTGCTAAAGCCAAGGACCCCCGCGTGGTGCAGGTCATGGCTGGATTGGCCAGTGAATACGATGTGGTGATGGTCGCACGCGCTGACGGCACGCTGGCCGCCGATGTCCGCCCGCTGGTGCGGCTGAGTGTCACGGTGATTGCTGAAAAAACCGTCGCTGGCAAGGTGCGTCGCGAGATGGGTTCTGGCGGCGGTGGAGGGCGTTTTGGTCTGGCTTATTTTGACGATGCGCAGATTGGTCAGTATGTAGGTGACGCCGTCAAGGCGGCGTTGACCAACCTGGAGGCGCGCCCGGCTCCGGCTGGCGAGATGACAGTGGTACTGGGCTCCGGCTGGCCGGGCATTTTGCTGCATGAAGCCATCGGACACGGTTTGGAGGGCGACTTCAACCGCAAGGGATCAAGCGCATTTGCCGGCAAGATCGGCCAGCGTGTGGCCGCTAAGGGTGTCACAGTTCTGGACGATGGCACCATTGCCGACCGCCGCGGATCGCTTAACGTCGATGATGAAGGCCATGCCAGCCAGCGCAATGTGCTGATTGAAGACGGGATTTTGAAGGGTTACATCCAGGACTCGCTCAATGCACGTTTGATGAAGGTCAAGCCCACCGGCAACGGCCGCCGTGAAAGCTATGCCCACGTGCCGATGCCGCGCATGACCAACACCTACATGTTGGGTGGCGACAAGGCGCCAGAAGAGATTGTGGCAAGCATCAAAAAAGGCCTTTACGCCACCAATTTTGGCGGTGGGCAAGTCGACATCACCTCGGGCAAGTTTGTTTTTTCAGCCAGCGAAGCTTTCTGGGTTGAAAACGGCAAAATTTTGTACCCGGTCAAGGGTGCGACCATCGTTGGAAATGGCCCCGATGCGCTGACCCGCGTCACCATGATGGGCAACGACATGCAACTCGACAGCGGCGTCGGTACCTGCGGCAAGGAAGGTCAAAGCGTTCCTGTGGGCGTTGGTCAACCCACCCTGCGTATAGACGGCCTGACGGTGGGCGGGACGGCTTGAAAACCTGTGCTACATTTCCAACCATGACAGCAGGCAAGTTTTATTTTGGGTATTTTCGGTTCTCAAGCGCCTTCGGCGGTAGAGAGATCCCTGCGTAAGCCTAGACAACGCAACAAATCTTTCAAAAACCGCCGGACACCCGGCGGTTTTTTTTTGTCCCTGATCAAGCATTATTTTTAATCAATCCCTGAAGTTCTAGAAATCTCAACAAGGAAGTCCGCGATGAATGCTCCCGTCCAGTCCGCCAAACCTTCCAGCGACAGCTGGTATGCGAGCGTCGAGAAAACCAGCCGAACCGACGACGAACGCATCAAGGATGTCACTGTGTTACCCCCTCCCGAACATTTGATCCGCTTTTTCCCGATTCGCGGCACGGCCGTCGAGTCGCTGATCACGCAGACGCGGCAGAGCATTCACAACATCATGGCTGGCACCGACGATAGGCTGCTGGTGGTGATTGGGCCGTGTTCCATTCACGATCCAGCCGCCGCTCTGGAATACGCTCGCCGTTTGATTGCTCAACGTGAAAAGTACGCTGGCACGCTGGAAATCGTGATGCGTGTCTATTTCGAGAAACCCCGAACCACGGTGGGCTGGAAAGGCCTGATCAACGACCCTTACCTGGACGAAAGCTTTCGCATCGATGAAGGCTTGCGTATCGCACGCCAGCTGCTGATTGAAATCAATCGCCTGGGCTTGCCCGCCGGCAGCGAGTTTCTAGACGTGATCTCGCCGCAGTACATCGGCGACCTGATTGCCTGGGGCGCGATTGGCGCGCGTACCACGGAGAGTCAGGTGCATCGCGAACTGGCATCGGGTTTGTCAGCGCCGATTGGCTTCAAGAATGGCACCGACGGCAATATCCGTATCGCTACCGACGCCATTCAGGCTGCGGCGCGGGGCCACCACTTTCTGTCGGTGCACAAAAATGGCCAGGTGGCGATTGTGCAGACCAATGGCAATCGCGATTGCCATGTGATTTTGCGCGGCGGCAAGGCGCCCAACTATGACGCTGCCAGTGTGGCGGCGGCTTGCAAGGATCTCGAGGCAGCCAAACTGCCAGCGACCCTGATGGTCGACTGCAGCCATGCCAACAGCTCCAAGCAGCACGAAAAGCAGCTGGAGGTGGCACGCGACATCGCCGCGCAGGTCGCAGGCGGATCGCATCAGGTGTTCGGCCTGATGGTCGAGAGCCACCTGAATCCCGGGGCGCAGAAGTTCACCCCTGGCAAGGATGACGCCAGCGCGCTTCACTACGGCCAGAGCATCACTGACGCCTGCTTGTCCTGGGAGCACTCACTGAATGCGCTGGACCTGCTCTCGGAGGCGGTGACGACGCGTCGGGCTAAAAAATAACCGCGGCGTCGGTAGCGCCAGCTGTCGCTTTTCTTGCTAGATATTTAAGCAAAATAGCTGCCTAGCCCAGGTAAAACGCACGCTTTATGCTATAAAAATAATAGCAAATAGGCGGCGATCAAATGCTCAGGTTTTTAAAGCCTGGAGCAACTTCGTATGAATGCCGCTGAAACCGCCGTTGCTCATGCACAGCAGGTGGTCTCCGCCTCGGGCAGCGGATTTGACTTGAGCCAGCAACTGATCGATGTTGTCAGCCACGTGCGCGCGGTCAACCATGGGCCCCAGGGCGATTCTGGCGTCCCACTCAAGCCCTTGAGCATGACAAAAGGCCAGATCGACCGTCTCGAGGCTTCTCGGAAGCTGCGCTGCCATGGGCCCCAGCTTCATGGTGTTGCTGCGCGGCTCAAAGATGGCGAGGATTCGGTCTGCAGTTTGGCCCCTGCTGTTCAATTGCCGGCGCAGGCCATCGACTGTGGTGTGGATGGCGCTGGGGTGGTGTGCAAAGTCGTCGTATACCGTGATGTCGCCGTCATCCCTGGTCACCACGCCCACAATCTCCATGCGACGCTTGACGTTTTGAAAGCTGGCAAGGGCTTCAGCGGCAGCGGTCGGCGGCACGCCAATATGTTCAGCTGCGGCAATGGCTGCCAGCGCATTGAGCTGGTTGTGCACACCGCCGAGCTTCCACTGCACATGGGTAACCGTTGCCCCGGACTTGAGCACCTTGAAGTCGTTTGGAGCACCGTCTGCGGTAAAACCGTCATGCGGCAAAGCAGGTTTTCCGAAAAGTACAGTCTCGCTCCAGCAACCCTGGGCCAGCACCCGCTGCAGGCTGGCTTCGAGGCCGTTGACCACCAACCGGCCCTGCGAAGGAACAGTGCGAACCAGGTGGTGAAACTGCTGCTCAATCGCCGCCAGATCGTGAAAAATATCGGCGTGATCAAATTCCAGATTGTTCAAAATCGCGGTGCGAGGACGGTAGTGCACAAATTTGCTGCGCTTGTCAAAAAATGCGGTGTCGTATTCGTCGGCTTCAATGACAAAAGGGTTGCCAGCTCCCAGGCGGGCAGACACGCCAAAGTTCAGTGCTACGCCGCCGACCAAAAATCCCGGCTGCAGGCCCGCCTGCGTCAGAATCCAGGCCAGCATTGCGGTCGTCGTGGTTTTGCCATGGGTGCCAGCAACAGCTAAGACATGACGCGGGCCGGTGGCGTGGTGGGTAGGGTGGTGCAGCACATGGGCCGACAGCCACTGCGGCCCGCTGGTATAGGGCAAGCCGTTATTGAGGATGGCCTCCATCAGCGGGAATTTAGGTGTACCGTCGCTCAGCCGGGCACGCGACACCACATTGCCGACGACGAATACATCGGGCCGAAAGGCCAGCTGATCGGCGCCATACCCTTCTATCAGCTCAATGCCCAGAGCACGAAGCTGATCACTCATGGGTGGATAAACCCCGGTGTCGCAGCCGGTGACGGTATGCCCAGCCTCCCGCGCCAGCGCGGCCAGGCCACCCATGAAGGTGCCGCAAATCCCCAGGATGTGTATGTGCATGACGGATATTTTAGAAGGCGTCTCAGTCCTGCCAGCGACTGACCTAAACTGGCGCCTGACCTTACAGCTTAACCCCGGCCCCCTTGTTAAACACGCTTAAATCGGAAATCGCTGCCACTGCCGCAGCACTGGTGGTTGAGGAGGGACTGGAGTATGGCCAGGCCAAGCGCCGCGCCGTCAAGCAGATGGCGCTGCCGCCACGCACCGACTTACCCGATAACGCTGAATTGGAAGACGCTGTACGGGACTACATAGCGCTGTTTTGTGCTGATACCCAGCCGTCTGAACTGTTGGCCTTGCGCGAGCTGGCGCTGGTTTGGATGCAGCGGATGGCGGCCTTCCGGCCTTATCTCGCCGGAGCGGTCTGGCATGGCACAGCCACCCGCCTCTCCGACATATACATTCAGTTGTTCTGTGATGACCCCAAGTCGGCTGAAATATCCCTGATTGAACACAAAGTGGACTACGAGCCGCGCACCGTTAGCGGATTTACCGGAGGCACTGTGGAGGCCCTGAGTCTGAGCAGCCTCTGTAAACCTTTGAACGAATGGGTGGGCATACACCTGATGGTCTACGACCATGACGACTTGCGCGGAGCCTTGAAGCCGGACGCAAAAGGCCGTACGCCGCGAGGCGACCTTGCTGCTGTACAAAAGTTGATGATGGAAAGCTCTGGAGCCTAATTGAGTGAATCGCAAAACCTTTCTTTATAGCGGCCTTGCCGTAGTGTCCGGATTAACCGGCGTCGGTGCGGCATGGTGGCGAATGCAAGCCCGGGATGCCGCGCCGGGCGACGGACATCTGGCAAAAGGTGGCGCTCCCAATGCGGCCGTCCAGGCATTCTGGCGTTTGAGTTTTGATACGCCAACTGGCGCAAGTTTGGCGATGGAAAGTTTCCGGGGTAAGCCCTTGCTGCTGAATTTTTGGGCCACCTGGTGCCCGCCGTGCATTGAAGAGTTGCCAATGCTGGACGGTTTTTTCAGCGTCAACCAGAAAAAAAATTGGCAAGTTGTCGGCCTGGCTGTGGATCAGCCTAGCGCAGTTCGAAAGTGGCTGCAGACCAAACCTCTGAGCTTTCCGGTGGGCATGGCGGGAATGGCGGGAACCGATCTCAGTCGGTCGCTGGGCAATAGCAGTGGGGGTTTGCCGTTTTCAGCCGTGTTCGATGCGGCGGGTCAACTGCGACACCTGAAAACCGGAAAAGTGACGCCGGAGGATCTCGCGCAGTGGTTAAAAATGGCATAGCAGCAGCATGAGACATGTTGATAATGCCGGTTATATATTGGCCAAATGGTTCTAAAACAGGCTTAAAATCTTCGAACAGCTGTTTTACATTATTTTCTTAAAAGTAATTGGAACGCCCAATTCAAGTTATCCGTTAGTGAATTCATCACCGGTATCTGCTGTACACTTCAGCGCGTCAGCGGGAAGTAGATTGACTTTTTTGCATGATAACTACTGATCGGGTCAGTAAACCGACAAAGCAGAAAGTAAATGCAATGATGAGGTAGAAAGATGGCATTTTGGAGTTTATTCGAACTCCCGCGCCAGCGTCACAATGCAGCACTATGGTGTCGCATCCCCGCACCGGCCCCTTCATTTTGCTGGAGACACACTCGATGGATTTAAGAAAACTCAAGACACTGATCGACCTCGTTTCCGAGTCCAATGTTTCTGAACTCGAGATCACTGAAGCGGAAGGCAAGGTGCGCATTGTCAAGGCCAGTGGTCCACCCATGGTTTGGCAGCAGCCCGCGACGCCTATGGCATTCGC
>JANOLL010000429.1:0-7685 GCA_031419775.1 Polaromonas sp.
AGCAGGGGCCGCAGGCGCTTGCCACCGTCCAGCACAGCGTAGCGCATGGCGTCGCCGAGTCCCGCCGGCGCTGGCTCGCCCAGCGGCCCGGCCACCCAATGCGACAAGGCCTGCTCTACTGCGGCGAGCTGGTGCGCACTCCAGTCAGCCAGGTCAAATTCGGCCGGCCGTTCGGGGGAGATGACGGGGTTTTGGGTCACGGGTACGGCGTGAGAAGGCATCGGTGAAGTGGGAGCAACCGGGAAGGACAATGACCAGACGACAGGACGACAGGACGAAAGACGTGAGCGTGCGTCAGCTCAGCTCGCGGCCCACGGCTTGAGCTCGGAACCTTCGAGCACCTTGACCTGGTTTTCCACCGCCTCCAGCTTGCTGCGGCAGAACGCCAGCAACTGAGCGCCGCGCTGGTAGCCGGTAAGCAACTGGTCGAGCGGCAATTGACCCGACTCCAGACTGGAAACCAGCCCTTCAAGCTCCTTGACCGCAGCTTCGTAAGTCGCGGGCAAGGGGGGAGAAGGTGTGGCAGGGGAAGACGCAGGAGATTTGGCCATGGTGATTTGGTTTGCCTCCTTATTTTAAGGGTTGGCGCTCAGGCCTGTGACCAAGCTGCACGGGTAGAATTGAGAACTGTTCTCGATAAGGGTGAAACGCGTCGCACCCTCCCACCATTGCATGTCTGATTTAAGCCTTCGCCTGCTGCAGGCCACCAGCCAGCTGCCGATTTCCAGCTACTTCGATGCAGGCCTGTACCAACGGGAGCAGCAAAAGCTGTTTGCACGCGGGCCGCGTTACGTTGGTCACGAGCTTTCGGTGCCGCGCCTCGGGGATTTTTACGCCTTGCCTCATGAAGGAGAAGGCCGGGCTTTGGTGCGCAACGCCTCGGGAATCGAGCTGATATCGAATGTCTGCCGGCACCGCCAGTCAACCATGCTGCAGGGGCGCGGCTCCCTCGGTGACCGACCTGACAGCAACATCGTCTGCCCCCTGCACCGCTGGACCTACAACACTTCTGGCGAACTGATCGGTGCGCCGCACTTTGAAATTGACCCCTGCCTGAACTTGAACCGCTACCCCACCACCACCTGGAATGGCCTGGTGTTTGAGGATACCGGCCGAGACATCGCTGCCGACATGGCTGGCCTGAATCGGCCCGCTGGCCACCTGGGCGACCTGGATTTTTCGGGTTACCAGCTTGACAAGGTGCATCTGCACGAATGCCACTACAACTGGAAAACCTTTATCGAGGTCTACTTGGAGGACTACCACGTCGGGCCTTTCCATCCGGGTCTGGGCGGCTTTGTCACCACCCATGACCTCAATTGGGAGCTGCAGCCGCACTATTCGGTGCAGACCGTCGGGGTATCCGACAAGCTCGGCAAGCCGGGTACCGACACCTACAAGAAATGGCATGACGTGGTGCTCCAGTACCGCAAAGGGGTCCCGCCCAAATACGGCGCGATCTGGCTCACCTATTACCCGCATGTGATGATCGAGTGGTATCCGCATGTGCTGGTGGTGAGCTCGCTGCATCCGCGCGGGCCGGACAAAACCTTGAATTTGGTGGAGTTTTATTACCCCGAAGAAATCTGTGCATTCGAGCGGGAATTCATCGAAGCGCAGCAGGCCGCCTACATGGAAACCTGCGTCGAAGATGACGAAATCGCCTTGCGCATGGATGCGGGTCGCAAGGCACTGCTGGACCGCGGCGACAACGAGTTTGGCCCCTACCAGAGCCCGATGGAAGACGGCATGCAGCACTTTCACGAGTGGTACCGGCATGAGATGGGTGCCAGCAAGACCACCCAGATGATTTGACTCAAGGAGCAACCCATGCGTACCTCACCCCTGATCTCGGTTGAGCAACTCAAAGCCGCGATAGCCAGCGCCCGACCCATGCGTATCTTTGACTGCAGCTTTGAACTGACACGGCCCCAGGCGGGTCTGGAGCACTTCACGCAAATGCATATTCCTGGCGCGGTCCATGCCGACCTGGAAACGGCCTTGAGCGCCAAACACGGCATCAATCCTGCCAAACGCGGCGCCCAAAGCGTCATCACCGTGCCGGGCGCCGATGCGCCGGCTTCTGGCGGTCGGCATCCACTGCCCAACCGTGAAAAGTTTGCCATCTGGCTGTCCAGCGTGGGCTTTGCCAACGACATGCTGGCGGTGGTTTATGACCGCAACGGCGCCAACTACTGCGGCCGACTGTGGTGGATGCTCAAGTGGGCAGGCCACGCCAACGTTGCGGTGCTGGACGGCGGCCTGCAGGCCTGGCAGGCGTCGGGCGGCGCGGTGAACAGCGGCGCGGAACCCGCACATTTTCAGACCAACTTTTTTCTGTCGTCCGAAAAAGCCAGCCTGGTCTCGTCCCAAGCGGTAGCGGACCACTTGGGACGACCCACCCAAACCCTGATCGACGCACGCAGCGCGCCGCGTTTTCGGGGGGAGGTCGAACCGTTGGACCCGGTGGCAGGCCATATTCCCGGCGCACTGAACCGTCCTTTTTCCGAGAACCTGGGCAGTGACGGGAAGTTCAAGACGCCAGAGCAGCTCAAGGCGGAATTTTCAGCGCTGCTGGGCGAACGCGATCCGGCAACGGTGGTCCACCACTGTGGCAGCGGCGTGAGCGCCTTGCCCAATATGATTGCCATGGAGATCGCCGGCCTGGGACCGACCAGCCTGTACGCCGGCAGCTGGAGCGACTGGTGCAGCGACCCTAACCGGCCCGTGGCACGGGGCTGAGGAGGTGCAGCGGCTTAGTGCCTGAGCACCACGGCGCTGATCAGGCTGACCAGACCGATGCCCACCATCAACCATGCAATCTGCGCGGCCGTCTCGCTGGCCGTAACGCGCTTTTGCAGCTGCGGAATCAAATCGGCCAGCGCCACATAAATAAAACTGCTGGACGCGGCGATCAGAAAGAAAGGCAGGTATTCGAGCAACTGGTCTACCAGCGCGTAACCAGTCAGGCCGCCGAGCGCGGTCACCGCCCCGGCCAGCGAGACCTTCACCAGCGCCGCGCGGCGATTGCCAGAGGTCTGGCGCAGCACCACCAGGTCGCCCATATGGTGAGGCACCTCGTGCACCAGCACGGCCAGCGACGCCACCACGCCCAGTCGCAGGTCAGCCATGAAAGCCGAAGCGATCAGAATACCGTCGCCAAAGGCGTGCACGCTGTCACCGGCCAGTACCGCCCAGCCACCCGACTTCACACCATGATTGTGGTCATGGTGCGCGTGGGCAGAAGCCTCAGGGTCCCGATGCGTGCCATGCTCATGCCCGTGGTGCCACAGCTCGGCCTTGTCGAGCAAAAAGAAAAACACCAGTCCGGCCAGCAGCGTGCCAAACAGTGCCTCCGCACCCACACCGCTCTCAAACGCCTCGGGCAGCAAGTTCATGAAAGCGGTGGCCAGCAGCGCGCCCGCAGCCAGGCTAAGCATATGCTGGGTGTAGCGCGCCAGCACGCCAAAACTGAGCGCGGCGGCAAGCCATACGCTGCCGATACCAGCGACCAGCGTTCCTGCCATAATTGCTATAAAATTCATAGCTATAGATGCCCGTTTGGATTGGGCGGTAGCCCTGAATGATCATCAGAAACCGGGTTAGGCGGGCCATCGAGGGGCCGCTGCCGGGGTGTCCCGTATCTTAACAAGCGTGGCGCAAGAAAAGGCCGCCTCAGTTGCCATGAGGCGGCTGCTGGATGAGGGCCAGAACCGGCTTACGCTACGCCGTGGGTTTTGAACCAGTCCAGCGCGCGTTGGAATCCGTCTGCAGCGGCTTCCTTGCGGTAGCTGGGGCGGTAGTCGGCATGAAAGGCGTGCGGCGCTTGCGGATAGACCACAAACTCGGACGCTTTCGCCGCTTTGTTGCCCTTGCCAGCGGCCTCAGCCATGGCATCTTTCATCTGGTTGACGGTGGTCAGCGGAATACCGGCATCCTGGCCGCCGTACAGGCCCAGCACGGGGGCATTCAAACCGGCTGCAAGGTCCAGTGGGTGTTTGGGCGTGAGCCCAGACGACGTCCCCACCAGCCGGCCATACCAGGCTACACCGGCCTTGACGTTTTTGCTTTGCTCGGCATACAGCCAGGTGATGCGGCCACCCCAGCAGAAACCCGTGATGGCGACTTTTTTTAGGTTACCGCCGTTAGCGCCGGCCCACTTCACCGCGCCGTCCAGGTCAGACATGACTTGTGCGTCTGGCACCTTGGAGACAAGTTCTGACATCAGTCTGGCCGTCTCGGTGTACTTTCTGGCGTCGCCCTGGCGCGCAAACAAATCCGGTGCAATCGCCAGATAGCCGGCCTTTGCAAAGCGGCGCGCGGTGTCGGCGATGTACTCGTGCACACCAAAAATTTCCTGAATCACCAGCACCACGGGCAGGTTTTTCTTGCCCTCAGGCGCGGCGAAGTAAGCCGGCACCTTAAAGCCATTGACTTCGAAAGTGGTTTCGTCGGTTTTCAGTCCGTCTGAGGGGGTCTTGATGGCGGTCTGCGCCATGATGGGCATGGCCGAAGCGGCATAGCCCACGCCCAGCGCGGCTTTTAGAGCGGTCCGGCGATTGGCACCGGCTTCCGTGCTTTGACCCGGCAGCAGGGCGTCAAAGTCGCTTTTCAGGTTGCTGTTCAGCATAGAGGTTCCTAGTTAGAGGTTAAATCTGACACCGAAGGAGTTTATGCGGTCGCCGAAGTTCTTGCCCGTTCAAGGAAATACCGTCGGGTATTTCCCCAACATGAGGCACACGGCGCTCAGGGTTCAGCCAAGCATCAAACAATGCGGACGCTGAGCTCCGGAAGTCCGTCGATATGGCATTCGATCACGTCGCCCTTGACCACTGGCCCGACGTTTTCGGGAGTGCCGGAGTAAATGATGTCGCCCGGAAACAGCTCAAAGGCTTCGGACAACCTCGAAATCTGCTCGGCCACCGACCAGATCATATGGTTCAGGGTAGCCTGCTGCTTGATCTGGCCATTGACCTTGAGCCAGATCGCGCCCTTGGTGTAGTGGCCGGTCTGCGCGACTTTGTGAATCGGTCCAATGGGCGCGGACTGGTCAAAACTTTTACCAATTTCCCAGGGCTTTTTCTGATCGCCCATGCCGCGCTGCAAATCACGCCGCGTCATGTCCAGGCCCAAAGCGTAGCCATACACCAGGTCCAGGGACCTGCTCATCGGAATGTTGCGCCCGCCTTTCGACAGGGCCGCCACCAGTTCGACTTCGTAGTGGTAGTTTTTGGTCAACGTCGGGTAGGCGTGGTCGGCCACTTTGCCAGGTGGCACGATCTGGATTGCATCCGTCGGCTTCTGAAAAAAGAATGGCGGCTCTCGGGTCGGGTCCGACCCCATTTCAATTGCGTGGGCAGCGTAATTGCGGCCAATGCAATAAATGCGGCGAACCGGAAACATCTCGCTGCTGCCAGCGATGGGGACGTAGGTGTCTGGCACACTGAACGGGGTCGGGGGCGCGTTGGCAGCGGTGCCAGGAGTGGCGCAGCCGATCACGGCGCCAGCTGTCATCAGCGCGCCAGATTGTAGAAGTCCACGTTTGGTCTGATCGGTCGGTGAGTTCATGCTTGTCTCCTGTTGGGATGGGGTCAGTGGGTGGTAGCCTGAGTGCTGCTCACAGTCGGACTATAGATGGAATACAAATCGCCTCTAGAGGCCTCGCAGTGACAGTGCCAGGGAGTCGACGAACATGGTTCAATCTGGCAAGTGGTACGGTAGCAAGGCTGGCCCATCAGTGGGTTTTCCCCACCCCCAGATTCAAAAATCAAAAGTCAAAAGGGTTAACCATGGATTCAGCTCAGTTACCGTTTTTTCGCAGGCTGGTCCTGGTCAGCTTGATCATCCTGTCAGGTTGCGCGGCCGTACCGGACGGTTCCAGCAAACCCCAAGTGCCCGACCGCAGTGCAACCGACTCCTCGCAACTGCTGCGATTTGACGCCGGTCAGCTGGAGTTGCAGGCGCAAGCCGGGCTGTGCCGGCTGCGCTGGCGCGGCGAACTGCAGTCCGACGCCGTGCAGTCACTTGGCGAGGCGCTGCGAGCGCTGGAGACCCGTTCCTGCACGCGCAAGACACTGGCGCTGGATTTGCAGGGCGGTGACATCGGGCCGGCAGCCACACTAGGCTCTATGCTGAAAAACCGGCAATTCGATACTGAACTGCTGGCCAACAGCCACTGCCACACACCCTGCATGATGGTCTTCGCCGCGGGCCGCCAACGACAGGTGCCAGACGCGAGCCAGGCAGCACGCCTGCTGCTGACGCAACCCAGGCCCGACCAGGACTTTGGCCAGACCACCTGCGCAACCGAGCTGAGCCTGGGCCAGCAGTTGCTGCTGACGCGCTATTTGCGTGCCATGTTGCCGCTGTCCACCGCGACCGCGCTGTACCAAAAAATTGGTCAGGCGACCTGCCGCAGCCACGACACGTTGGGCGCTACCGAAGCCCTTGCACTAGGTCTCGCCACCGGCACGCTCGCGCCCGGGCTGCGCTGAACTGAATCGGCACCAAAGCGTCAGGCTAGTCGGCTTGCTCCCACCCGGATTAATGGGCCTGGTCCCAATTAGGGCCGATGCCAATCTCGGCCAGCAAGGGCACCTTGAGCTCGACGACGCCGGCCATCAGGCGCGGGATCTCAAGCCTGACCCATTGCACTTCCGCCTCGGGCACTTCAAATACCAGCTCGTCATGCACCTGCATGACCATTTTGGTGGCGCGTCCCTGCGCATCGAGCACCTGCTGAACCTTGTTCATGCTGAGTTTGATGAGGTCGGCAGCGGTGCCCTGCATGGGTGCATTGATGGCGGCGCGCTCGGCACCGCCGCGTCGCGGGCCGTTCGGTGAATTGATCTCGGGCAGGTACAGTCGGCGGCCGAAAACGGTCTCGACATAGCCCTTGCTTTTGGCCGACAGACGGGTTTCATCCATGTAGTTTTTGACCCCCGGATAACGCTGAAAATATTTGTCGATATAGGCTGCAGCCGCTCGGGTTTCAATCCCCAGGTTGCGCGCCAGACCAAAACTGCTCATGCCGTAAATCAGCCCGAAGTTGATGACCTTGGCGTAGCGCCGCTGCTCGCTGCTGACCTGATCCACCGCCACGCCAAACACCTCGGCGGCAGTAGCGCGGTGCACATCGAGGCCATCGGTGAAGGCGCGCAACAGCGCAGCATCCTCGCTGATATGGGCCATTATGCGCAGCTCGATCTGAGAGTAATCCGCGCTGGCGATGACGCTGCCGGCAGGCGCCACAAAGGCCTCCCGCACGCGCCGTCCCTCGGCAGTCTTCACCGGAATGTTCTGCAAGTTTGGATCGTTGCTGCTCAAGCGGCCAGTGACCGCGACGGCTTGCGCATAGTGGGTGTGCACTCTGCCGGTTCTGGGGAGCGCCAACTGCGCCAGCTTGTCGGTATAGGTGCCCTTGAGTTTGGACAAGCCACGATGCTCCAGAATCTTCGCTGGCAGCGGGTAATCTTCTGCCAGTTTTTCCAGCACTTCCTCGTCAGTAGACGGTGCACCGCTGGGCGTTTTCTTGACTACCGGCAGACCCAGCTTGGTAAAAAATATTTCGCCGATCTGCTTGGGTGAACCCAGATTGAAGGGCTGGCCAGCCAGCTCGTGGGCTTCGGTTTCGAGCTGCACAATCCGCAGACCCAGTTCACCGCTCTGTTTGGCCAGAATCGGCG
>JANOLL010000430.1:0-3844 GCA_031419775.1 Polaromonas sp.
CTGCGGCATGCGGTTTTTACCGCCCATGGTGCTGCATGGTGCGCACAGCGGCGGACCCGACATCGTTGCCCGCCACGTCGAAACCTTCAGCCAGCGCCTTCAAAGCTACCCCGAATGGCCCGAGCTCGACGATCTGGAGCAGTGCCCGGCATGCGTGGTCCCCATGAAAGACCGTCCCACCGAGCCGCGACCCGCATGACCCCCGAGGCACCCGCCTGGCTGATCAACAGCCTGATCTATCTTTCGGCAGCAGTGATTGCCGTACCCCTTGCCAAAAAGCTGGGCCTCGGCGCCATCATTGGCTATCTCGCAGCGGGAATCGGAATAGGCCCGTGGGGGCTGGGCCTGGTTACCAATGTGCAGGACATCCTCCACTTCGCTGAATTCGGTGTGGTGCTGATGCTTTTTCTTATCGGTCTTGAACTCGAGCCCACCCGTCTTTGGAATTTGCGCCGGCCCATCTTCGGCTGGGGCAGCGCCCAGGTCCTGGGCTGCGCAGCACTGCTCACCGGCGCGGCCATGTTGGGGGGCATCGACTGGCAGACCGCACTGGTCGCCGGTTTGGGGCTGGCCCTGTCGTCAACGGCGATTGCCCTGCAAGCTATCGGCGAGCGCAACCTGATGCCTACTTCCAGCGGCCAGGCCGGGTTTTCCATCCTGCTGTTTCAGGACGTCGCGGCCATTCCGATTTTGGCATTGCTGCCGTTATTGGGGGTGATTTCAGGAGAAAATGAGTCGCTAGCCCAGTCAAACCGTGCACTTGAAGCTATTAAAATAATAGCAGTTGTCGGTGGCATCGTTTTGGGTGGTCGACTGCTTCTAAGGCCGTTGCTGCGCTGGATCGCCAACAGCGGCACACCCGAGATTTTTACCGCAGCCTCGCTGCTGCTGGTAGTGGGCATTGCCGCCCTCATGCAGGTCATTGGCCTGTCGATGGCTTTGGGCGCCTTTTTGGCCGGCGTGTTGTTGGCCGAAAGCGAATACCGGCGCGAGCTCGAAACCGATATCGAGCCCTTCAAGGGCTTGCTGCTGGGCCTGTTTTTCATCGCCGTGGGCATGAGTATCGACTTTGGTGTCTTGCTTCGGTCCCCGGCCTTGATGGCGGCCATCGTGTTCGGCTTTCTGGGGCTGAAGCTGGCGGTCATTTACGCCCTGGCGCGCCTCATGAAGCTGCCCTATCAAGAGCGCCCGGTGTTCACCGTGCTGCTTGCGCAAGGCGGCGAATTCGCTTTTGTGGTGTTTCAAGCAGCAGCCGGCGCCAAGGTGTTCAGTGCCGAGACGGCGTCACTGCTGATAGGCGCGGTGGCCTTGTCCATGCTGGTCACGCCGCTGCTGCTGATCAGCGTGGACAAGCTGCTGTTGCCGCGCTATGCCCGGCGCGGCAACAGCACCATGGCGGAGATTTCCGAACCGCAGGTGGCACCGGTCATCATTGCCGGCTTTGGCCGCTACGGCCAGATCATTGGCCGCATGCTGCTGACGCAGGGGATTGCGCCCACCGTGCTGGACCACGATGCCGAGATGATCGAGGCGGTGCGCGCCTTTGGCTACCGCGTGTTCTACGGCGACGCAACACGACTGGATCTGCTGCGCACCGCTGGCGCTGCCACGGCCCGCGTCCTGGTGGTGGCCGTCGACGATGTCGAGCAGTCTCTCAAAGTAGTGGACCTGGCCCGCGAGCACTTTCCCCAGCTGCTGATCGTGGCGCGGGCCCGGGACGTGACGCATTGGAACGCGCTGCGCGACCGCGGCGTGATGCAGGTCGAACGCGAACTGTTCGAGTCCAGCCTGCGCAGCGCCCGAACCGTGCTGGAACTGCTCGGCCAGGCCCCGCACGAGGCGCGGCAAAGTGCCATGCGTTTTCGGCGCCACAACCTCGCGCTGTTCGAGCAGATGCATCCGCACCACCACGACCGCACCAAGGTGATTGCTGTGGCCAAGCAGGGACGTCAGCAACTGGAGGCGCAAATGGCGCAAGAGCGCGAGCAACTGGCCCAGCGCCAGCCAGCGCTCTGGCACCACGAGACAGTCAAAAAAGAGACGGCTGAATGAACCACCTGCCGGAAGGCTCAGAAGCACAGCAAGGTCCGATTGCCGTTCTATCCTTCGACCTTCTCAATCGTGCCGCTGCGGGCAGATTTGAACACCGCCTCCAGAGCTGAAATGTTGGCAATCATCTGGGCTTGCGGCACCGGATAGGGCGCGAGACCTCTGGCTGCATCGGCAAATGCCTCCAGATTGGCCAGCACGGGCGAGACTGGTGGATACGAAACACTGCTGGAGCGTCCGCCGTTGACGCCGCGAATGCACTGGGTCAGGGTCCAGCCTTCAGACGCTTCGGGATGCGCCTTGTCGCGAACTTCTACCCAACCCTTGCTGCCATAGATGGCAAAGCGACCTTCAAACGGTGTGGCCAAGATGGCGCTGATCAAGGCATGCCCCCCACACTTGAAATTCACCAGAATCGCCAGCGTGTCGCCGTTGACCAGCGGACTGCCGAGCTGCTTCACACTGGCGAAAACCTGCTCAGCCTCACCCAATACACCGACTGACAAGTCCAGCAAATGGATGCCAGTGGCCGTCATCGGACCAGCAGGTGCCTCCTTTTCGGACATGCGCCAGTTGTCAGGCGTCAAGGTGAGGAATTTGTCCTGGCTGAAATTGGCTTCGACCTGCAGTGCCGTTCCCAACACGCCGGAATGCAACAGGCGCATGGCCTCGATGATGGGCGGCTCGAAACGCCGCTCATGCCCCACGGCAAGCGTCACCCCATGGTGGTTGACTGCGGCTACCGCACGCAACACCTCCGTCCGGGACATACACAGGGGCTTCTCGCAAAACACATGCTTGCCGGCCCGGGCGCACGCTTCAATTTGATCGGCATGCTGGGAATGGGGCGTACACAAAATAACACCCTCGACCGCGGGATCAGCGAGGACTTTTTCCAGACTGCTTTCAAAAGCAATGCCATGCGAGGCTGCAAAAGCATGTCCCGACTCGACATTGACATCGACCGCCTTCACCAGCCTGAGCTTGGCGTTGCCTTTGAGCTGGGGAAGAATGGTGCGACCCCACCAGCCGAGACCGATCAGGGCAACGTTCAGCATGACCTCAGCACCGAGGGCGTCCAGGGCTGGACTGAAAAAAGAGAGATCATGGACGTCATGGATGTTGGCTTTCTTTATTTTTCAGCGAGCAGGCGTCAATGAAAATTGAACAACGATTGAGCATACAGTGGTTGATCCAGCATCCTCAATGATCAAAAGATCATTTAACCACCTTTGCCATGAACCACGCACCCACCGCTATCACCCGACTCGACGATTCGTTCCGCTGGCCAGGCGGCAAGCGGGTGGCGGTAATTTTCAACATTGCCTACGAAGCCTGGTCAGATGGTCAGGCACCCGGCATAGGTCCGATGGGCAATGTCCTGAAACCGGGTTTCTTTGACACCAATGCGCACTCCTGGGCCAGCTTTGGTCTGGTGCGCGGCATTCACCGCCTGCTGGCGATCGCTGAGAAACATGGTGTCAAAACCAGCGTCATGGTCAACGGCGTGATCTGTGAGCTTGATCCGGACACTGTCAAACGCATTGCTGATCTGGGTCATGAAATCGTCAACCATTCATGGGGAATGGACGTCATTCCGGTGTACTTCGACGAGGCCGGCGAGCGCGCCAACCTCCAACGTAACCATGACTTGCTCGAGCGCACGGCAGGCGTCACGCCAACCGGCTGGATCAGCCCGCGTGGCACCGGCAGCCTGATCACCCCGCACCTGCTCGCGGAGGCCGGCTACACCCACCATGGCGACGTCAACGATGACGATCGCCCCTACGTGATG
>JANOLL010000431.1:0-1762 GCA_031419775.1 Polaromonas sp.
AAATGCTGCCCAAGTACTACGAAGCGCGTGGCTGGGATCCGGAAGGCCGCCCCACTGCGGCGACGCGGCAGCGACTCGGGCTCTAAGAATCGGCATGCAAGCATCGAAGGGGCATCTTGCCCCTTTTGAATTTATGGAGCATTCATGACCCATCACGTCATTCTGGGCGCAGGCCCTGCCGGCATCATCGCGGCTGAGACATTGCGCAAGCACGCACCTGCTGACAGCATCACTGTGGTGGGTAATGAACGGGAAGCGCCTTACTCGCGCATGGCGATTCCCTATCTGTTGATGGGCAACATCGGCGAGGTGGGTACCCATCTCAGAAAACGCGCTACCCACTGGTCAGATTTGAAGATAAATCTGCTTCAGGCCGAGGCAGAACAGGTGGATATTGCTGCTAAAAAAGTAGCATTTACCGATGGTCAAACGCTGGACTACGACACCCTTTTGATCGCCACCGGCTCGCAGCCGGTGCAGGCGCCGATTCCCGGTATCGTCAGCGCAGGCGTGCATGCCTGCTGGACACTCGACGACGCACGTCACATCATGGCGCTGGCCCAACCCGGCGCACGGGTGTTGCAGATGGGAGCGGGCTTTATCGGCTGCATCATCCTGGAGGCGCTGGCCGCTCGCGGCGTGCTGCTCAGTGTGGTCGAGATGGGCGACCGCATGGTGCCGCGCATGATGGGGCCCACTGCGGGCGGCATGATTCGCGACTGGTGCGAAGCCAAAGGCGTCAAGGTGTACACAGGAACCAAGGTCGAGGCGATTGAGCCAGGCACGCCGCTAAAAGTGCGCCTCTCTAATGGCCAGACTGTCGACGCCGATCTGGTGATCAGCGCGACAGGTGTTCGTCCGGCGATAGGTTTTTTGAAAGACAGCGGCATACGCTGCCTGCAGGGCGTGCTGACGGATGCCACCATGCAGACCAACGTGCCGGGCATTTACGCCGCCGGCGATTGTGCTGAAGCCTTCGACAAGGTCAGCGGGCAAACCATCGTCAGCGCGATCCAGCCCAATGCAGCCGAGCAGGCGAGGGTGGCAGCGCTCAACATGGTTGGGCAGCACGCCGAACTTGCTGGCGTGACGCAGATCAATGTGCTCGATACGCTGGGTTTGATTTCAACCAGCTTTGGTGCCTGGCAGGGCGTGCCGAGCGCAGAGGGTGGAGAGCATGTGGAACTGACGGACAAAGCCGCGGGAAGGCACTTGAGCCTGCAGTTCAAGGGCGATGTGCTGGTAGGCTGCAACAGCGTGGGCTGGACCGAGCATGTCGGCGTGATGCGTGGTCTGGTCGAAGGCCAGGTCAAACTGGGGGCGTGGAAAGACTGCCTGAAAAAAGACCCGACCCAACTCATGCAGGCCTATTTGGCCAGTGCCCAGGCGCAGGGCAACTGGAGCGGGCCCGGCGATGCCCGGCGGCGCTGATTGCTTCAATTGACCATGAAAATTGTTTTCAAACTCTTCGCATCGCTCACCGACTATCTGCCACAGCACGCCCGGCAGGCCAATTTGATGCAGCTAGAGGTGGCACCCGACGCTTCGATCAGCGACATCATCGAACCCTTTTGTATGCCGGCCCGGCTGGTGCACCTGGTACTGGTCAATGGCACCTACATCCAGCCCGAGGCGCGGCTGACCCACACCCTCAATGAGGGCGATGTGCTGGCCATCTGGCCACCGATTGCCGGCGGCTGATGCAGGCTGCCTATGAAGAAAGTTTTGACCGCGACATGGGTTGTACCGAAGCCCAGTGGTT
>JANOLL010000432.1:0-1750 GCA_031419775.1 Polaromonas sp.
AAGCCATCATGAAGCTGGCCGACGCCCTGGACAACTACATCCCCATGCCCAAGCGTGCGGTCGATGGTGCCTTCCTGATGCCCGTTGAAGACGTCTTCTCCATCTCTGGCCGCGGCACTGTCGTGACCGGCCGCGTCGAGCGCGGTGTGGTCAAGGTCGGCGAAGAAATCGAGATCGTCGGTATTGCCGATACCCAAAAGACCATCTGCACCGGCGTTGAGATGTTCCGTAAACTGCTCGACCAGGGCCAGGCCGGCGACAACGTCGGCATCTTGCTGCGCGGCACCAAGCGCGAAGACGTCCAGCGCGGCCAGGTCCTGTGCAAGCCAGGGTCGATCAAGCCCCACACCCACTTCACCGGCGAGATCTATGTTCTCTCCAAGGATGAAGGCGGCCGCCACACTCCTTTCTTCAACAACTACCGCCCCCAGTTTTACTTCCGCACGACGGACGTGACGGGTGCGATCGAGTTGCCAGAAGGCAAAGAAATGGTCATGCCAGGCGACAACGTCAGCATCACCGTCAAGCTGATCAACCCGATCGCCATGGAAGAAGGTCTGCGCTTTGCCATCCGCGAAGGCGGCAAGACCGTTGGCGCTGGCGTGGTTGCAAAGATCATTGCTTAAGGACTCAAAATGGCCACGAAGCAAAAAATCCGCATCCGCCTCAAAGCGTTTGACTACAAACTGATTGACCAGTCTGCAGCTGAAATTGTTGACACTGCCAAACGCACCGGTGCGATTGTCAAAGGCCCCGTGCCGTTGCCAACCCGCATGAAGCGCTTTGACATCCTGCGCTCGCCGCACGTCAACAAGACCAGCCGCGACCAGCTTGAAATCCGCACCCACCAACGTCTGATGGACATCGTTGACCCGACGGACAAAACCGTCGATGCGTTGATGAAGCTCGATCTGCCGGCTGGCGTGGACGTCGAAATCAAGCTGCAGTAAGTGTGCTCGGCAAGCCTCTTGCTAAGTTGGCAGGAGGCTTGCTATAATCCGAAGCTCTGCCTAATTCGGGTGGAGATTTAATAACTGTCTTTCACGTCAAAACGTCTGCGGCCAATTGAAGTCGCAGCGGTGGAAGTTACGAAAGAACAAATCATGAGTCTTAGCAACTCCCTCGGGTTGCTGGGCCGCAAGGTGGGCATGATGCGTCTGTTCACTGATGATGGGGATACCATTCCTGTCACAGTGGTTGATGTGTCTAACAACCGTGTGACCCAGGTTAAAACCGAAGCAAATGACGGCTACAGCGCCCTTCAAGTGGCGTTCGGTTCGCGCAAAGCATCGCGCGTCACCAAGCCGGCCGCCGGCCACCTTGCTAAAGCAGGGGTTGAGGCTGGTGAAATTCTCAAAGAATTCCGCGTGACAGCTGACGTTGCTGGCAAATATGCGGCTGGCGCCGTAGTGCCTGCCGCTGATATTTTTGCCGTGGGCCAAAAGGTGGACGTGCAGGGCACTTCCATTGGTAAAGGTTTCGCCGGCACCATCAAGCGTCACAAGATGAGCTCGCAACGAGCATCGCACGGTAACAGTCGCTCGCACAACGTTCCTGGCTCCATCGGTATGGCCCAGGATCCTGGCCGTGTGTTTCCCGGTAAACGCATGACGGGCCACCTTGGTGACGTCACCAAAACCACGCAAAACCTTGACATCGTTCGCATTGACGAAGCCCGTCAACTGTTGATGATCCGTGGCGCCGTGCCTGGTTCCAAAGGCGGGTTTGTCACGGTTCGTGCCGCGATCAA
>JANOLL010000433.1:0-5614 GCA_031419775.1 Polaromonas sp.
ATTTTCTTCGTGATTGGTGTTGGAGATAAAAACCGAGCTGAGTCGATCAAAGGTGATGCGGTTGTCGGGCTTCGGATAGACGATGGGCGGACACTCTGCAGCCGGCTTGAGCTTGGCATGGTCGGGCACCTTGTTGTGAATCGTCCAGGGCGGTGCCTTCAACCCCAGCTTGGGCAGCAGCCACAGCTCGATGCCGTTCATGAGGGACGATAACCACAGCCCTTTTTTCATCCACTGCTTGGTGTTGCGAGAGGCGTCGAGTTCCTCATGCAGCCAGCTCTTTTCAAACGCTTCAGGGTAGCTCGCCAGTTCATCATGCTGGCGGCCACTGGTCACGGCAGCGTAGGCTGCATCGGCGGCCAGCATGCCGGTCTTGATGGCTGCGTGGCTGCCCTTGATGCGGGCAAAGTTTAAAAAACCGGCATCGCAGCCCACCAGTGCGCCACCGGGGAATACCATTTTGGGCAGGCTCATCAAACCACCGCAGGTAATGGCTCTTGCGCCGTAGCCAATGCGCTTTCCACCTTCGAGATACTGGCGAATGGCCGGGTGGGTTTTCCAGCGCTGCATTTCTTCGAAGGGGCTTAACCACGGGTTGCTGTATTCGAGCCCGGTGATAAAGCCCAGCGTGACCTGGTTGCCGCCCAAGTGGTACAAGAAGCCGCCGCCATAGGTCTTGCTGTCCATCGGCCAGCCGAGTGAGTGCACCACGTGGCCCGGTCTGGCCTTGGCGGGGTCAATTTCCCACAGTTCCTTGACGCCCAAGGCATAGGTTTGAGGATCCCTGCCGTCATCGAGCTTGAATTTTGCTATCAGCTGTTTGCCCAGATGGCCGCGCGATCCTTCTGCAAAAATCGTGTACTTGGCATGCAGCTCCATGCCGAGCTGAAAGTTGCCTGTGGGCTCGCCATCCTTACCCACGCCCAGGTTGCCCGTACTCACGCCTCTGACCGAACCATCATCGTTGTAGAGGACCTCAGCTGCCGCAAAACCCGGAAAGATTTCAACGCCCAGAGCCTCGGCCTGCTGTCCCAGCCAGCGCACCATATTGCCCAGACTGATGACATAGTTGCCTTCGTTGTGCAGGCATTTTGGAATCAAAAAAGTCGGCGTGTTGACGGCGCTGGTAGCGCTCAGAAACTGCACGTCGTCGCCGGTGACGGGCTGGTTCAGCGGTGCACCGCGATCCTGCCAGTCCGGGAAGAGTTCGGCCAGTGCCCGAGGGTCCATGATGGCACCACTCAAGATATGGGCGCCCGGCTCGGAGCCTTTTTCGAGCACCACCACTGAAACGTCGGTTCCTATTTCAAGCGCCAGTTGCTTGAGGCGAATCGCGGTCGCCAAACCACCCGGTCCGCCACCCACCACGACCACGTCAAATTCCATGGCTTCGCGGGGGCCAAATCGGGCCAGAATGTCTTGGTTGTTCATGGGTGACTCGCTGATAATGAATCGGAGTGGATCGGAGACCCGCTGGTGCAATCTGCTGCTGGACAGAGTCTGATTTTATGTCGCGATCGTTGTCCTGACGCTGTGCTCTGCGGGCTATCTATGGCACCTGAGGTCTCATTGGGATTTTTTTATTGTCTGGAGTGTGTGTATGGCCTATAGCCTGGATCTTTCGGGACGTGTGGCGTTGGTGACCGGTGCTTCGGGTGGCTTGGGCGCGCAGTTTGCCAAAACCCTGAGTCACGCCGGCGCGGCCGTTGTGCTCGCCAGCCGTCGGGTCGACAAGCTCAAGGCCTTGCGGGCACAAATTGAAGCAGGGGGTGGAGCCGCCCACGTGGTCGAACTGGATGTGACTGACCATGCCAGCATCAAGTCCGGTGTCGCCCATGCGGAAACCGAGGTGGGCCCGATTGACATATTGGTCAATAACTCGGGCGTCAGCACCACACAGCGACTGCAGGACGTCTCGGAAGATGATTACGATTTCATTTTTGGCACCAACGTCAAGGGTGCTTTTTTTGTTGCGCAGGAAGTGGGTAAGCGCATGCTGGCCCGAGCCCGCGGCGCTGCTCCGGGCAGCTTTGCGGGGGCCCGAATCATCAATATTGCGTCCATGGCGGGCCTGCGGGTGTTGCCGCAAATTGGCGTGTATTGCATGAGCAAGGCTGCCGTGGTGCAGATGACCAAGGCCATGGCGCTGGAGTGGGGCAAATACGGCATCAATGTCAATGCCATTTGCCCCGGCTATATCGATACCGAGATCAACCACCACCACTGGGAAACCGAGCAGGGGAAAAAATTGGTGCAAATGCTGCCACGCAAACGAATCGGCAAACCGGAAGATCTGGACGCCTTGCTGGTGATGCTGGCCAGCGCTGAAAGCCACTTTATCAATGGCGCGGTGATTGCTGCAGACGATGGCTTTGGGACCTGATTCCGCATGCTGACAGGGGTCGCGGCGGGCTTGGCCGCCGTAGCGTTATGGGGTCTGGTATTCGTGGCACCCCAGATCGCGGCGGGCTGGTCGGCCATTGACCTCACAGCTGGCCGATTTTTGGTTTACGGTGTCTGGTCACTGACTCTGATGATGTGGTCCACGCTGGCTCGCAGTCGATCTGGTAGCCAGGCGGTTTGGCCCCATGCTGGACAGGCACTCGCTGCACTGGGGATGAGTGTGCTGGGCTTCACCGGCTATTACCTGCTGCTGGTACTGGCTATTCGCGACGCGGGCGTCGAAGTGCCCAGCCTCATCATTGGCACCATTCCCATCTGGATGATGTTGTTGGGCCGACCAGCCGGATTGCGCATGGAGCGTCTCCTGCCAGGTTTGCTGATGACGCTGCTGGGACTGGCGCTGATGGTTCAGGCGTCGCTTGCACTGGCCGACGCCGCGTCTGGCGATAGGGTGTTGCTCTTGCATTTCAAACGTGGGGTGGCTCTTGCCGTGTGTGCCATGACGCTCTGGACCGTCTTCGGCCTGATCAACTCGGCCTGGCTCAAACGCCATCCGGAGGTCAGCGCTGTGACGTGGACCAACTGGCTGGGTGTAGCGACCGGCGCTGGAGCGCTGGTGCTGTGGAGTGTCTCGGGATCTGATCTCAAAGTGCTTCTGGCCCTCCCGAACCGGGCCCAAGCAGCTATGCTTTGTATAGCAACTGGAGTAGGTTCTGCCTGGCTGGCCACACTTTTATGGAATTACGCCAGCCAGCGCCTGAGCGCTAGCCTGTGCGGCCAGCTTATTGTCGGTGAAACCCTTTTTGCTTTAGCATATTCCTTTGTCTGGCATAGTCAAAAACCGACCTTGTTGCAGTGGCTCGCCAGTTCCTTTTTTGTCGGCGGCATTGTCGCAACGATGTGGGCCCATCGCGACAGAGAACTGAGCCATGACCATCGTCCCCCCTTGACCAACAGAAACCTGAATAGGAAGAGGCAATGACCACACTTTCAAGGTTTTTGTGGGCCAGCGCGGGCGTGGCGGTGATGGTTTCCATTGCTCTTGGGGCATGTGGTGGCGGGGGCGGCACCTTGTCGGTTGGCGTCACTGGTGCAGCGGCGCCGCTGATAACCGGTGTTCCCGTGACGAGCCCAGCACTGCTGGTGGTCAAAGAGGTCGCCACAGGCTTGGTCAATCCCTGGAGCCTGGCGTTTTTGCCAGATGGCCGCATGCTTATCACGCAGCGCAGCGGCGGTTTACTGCTCCTTGCTGCCGATGGCAAAACGTCCATGCCCATAGCCGGCGTGCCGCCGGTGGAAAACGCCGGGCAGGGCGGCTTGCTCGACGTCGTGCTGGACCCCGATTTTGCTTCCAACCAGCGCATATACCTGAGCTTTGCCGAGCGAGATGTTGCCAATGCCGCGCTCAGTGGAACCGCAGTGGCGCAGGCGCAATTGAACCTCGCCACGCTGGCTCTGACCAACGTCCGGATCATCTTTCGGCAATCGCCCAAGGTGCAAAGTACCGGCCATTTCGGCTCCCGCCTGGTATTTGATGCAAAGGGCTATTTGTGGGTCACGACCGGCGACCGCCAGCTCAGTTCGCAGCGCGGCTATTCGCAAGACCTGACACGCGGGAACGGCAAAGTGATGCGCATCACCACCGATGGTGCGCCGGCGCCAGGCAATCCCGGCTTCAACGCAGCGGGCGCGCAAGCGGGCATTTGGAGCTATGGTCATCGCAACGTGCAGGGTGCTGCCCGCCATCCTCTCACCGGTGAGTTATGGACCAGCGACCATGGCCCGCAAGGTGGCGACGAGGTTAACCGGAACCTGGCTGGCGGCAATTACGGCTGGCCGCTGGCGAGCTATGGCCAGGAGTACGGCACCACCACGCCTGTGGGTACGTCGAATCTGGTGGGTACCGAGCAGCCGCTGACTTACTGGGAAACGCTGGACGGATCGCCCTGGACGGGTGGCTCCAAGTCGTCGATTGCGCCCAGCGGCATGGCTTTTTACACCGGCGACGGAATTGCGGAATGGAAAGGTAATTTGTTTGTTGGCGCTCTGTCGGGTGCTGCGCTGTGGCGACTGGTACTCGATGCCGAGGGCAAGGCGGTGCTCTCCCGCGAACGCCTTTACGCTTCGCGCAACCAGCGCATCCGCGATGTTCGTCAGGGCCCGGACGGCTGGTTGTATCTGCTGACCGACAGTGTGGACGGCAAGGTGCTGCGCATCCAGCGCTAGATTTATTACGCTAAAAAAGGCTCTGGCTAGCGAAAAGTGGTCACTGTCAGCTATAAAAAACAGAGCAGTTATCCAGCTTTGGCAGGCTTGGGAACGCGACCCATCAGATAAAACTCCGGGTTCGGCTGCATGCCGCTGAAGCTCGCCATGCGGTTGGATAGTCCGAAAAATGCGGTGATGGCGGCAATGTCCCAGGCGTCTTCGTTGTCGAAACCATGCGCTGATAAAGCGTCAAAGTCGGCGTCCTCTACGGTGTGGGACGCGGTGCAAATCTTCATCGCAAAGTCCAGCATCGCGCGCTGGCGTGGGCTGATGTCAGCCTTGCGGTAGTTGACGGCGATCTGGTCGGCCACCAGAGGTTTTTTTTCGTAGATCCGCAAAATCGCGCCATGGGCGACGACGCAGTACAGGCAATGGTTGGCCGCGCTGGTGGCGGTGACGATCATCTCCCGTTCGCCTTTGGTCAGGCTACCCGTCGGGTTCGACCCTTCTTCGATCAGCATCAGCGCATCGTGGTAGGCGAAGAACGCGCGCCACTCGGCTGGACGCCGTGCCAGGCCCAAAAATACATTGGGCACAAAGCCAGCTTTTTCTTGTACCGCCAGAATGCGGCTGCGCAGATCTTCAGGCAGGCTGGACAAGTCGGGTATGGGGTAGCGGGGTGAGTCAGCGAGAGGTGCTTGAGGGGCTGGCATGGTGGGCTCCTGTAAAGGTCGATTTGGTCAAAGCTGGAGAGCAAGCAAGAGATTAACCCTGAAAAACCCCCATCCCTTGGACCAAAAACAGCACAGCCGCCAGCCAGCCCGGACTGATCCGGTACTGGGTGGCGGCCGTGCTGCTGTAAAGCCTACCTGGATGAAGGTGAAGGCTCTGCTTTCACATCACGCGAGGTCGAAGCGGTCCAGATTCATCACCTTGGTCCAGGCGGCCACAAAGTCGCGCACGAAGACCTGTTGCGCATCGCTGCATGCGTAGACCTCAGCAA
>JANOLL010000434.1:0-4530 GCA_031419775.1 Polaromonas sp.
GTCTAAAGATCCCCAGGGATCTGCCCTGTTTCAGATTTACCAGGCCTTTGCCACGCCTGCCGAGACAGCTGCCATGCGGCAGGCCTTCACCGACGGTATCGCCTGGGGTGACGCCAAAGCCAGCTTGCTGGATCGCATTGACCAAGACCTTGCGCCGCTGCGTGATCAATACCATAGCCTGGTCAGCCATCCAGCAAAAATTGAGGCTCTGTTGCAGGCTGGTGCGTCGAAAGCTCGCGCCAGAGCGACGCCGCTTTTACGCGAGTTAAGGCATGCAGTAGGGCTACGCAAACTGGCCGCCCCAAGTGCCGCCACAGCCGCGCAAAAATCCACCAAAACAACGCTCGCCAGCTTCAAGCAGTACCGGGAGCATGATGGCCAGTTTCACTTCAAACTGGTCAGTGGCTCCGGCAAACTGTTGCTGCAAAGTCAGGGATTTGCCCAAGCGCGGGACGCGGCCTTGGCCATCAGCGCCCTGCGCCGGCAAGGTGCTGCCGCACTGGCGTCGCTGGCCAATCAATTGCAGCTTGCAGACAATATTCAATCCGATGAAGTTGCCGCAGCACTCGATCAGTTGGCGGCCGCCAGCCAATAAAGGTCCCCGAGCCGGTCGATTAGCGTAGGCGCAAGAGTCAATAACCCGCTAGGATATGAATACCTTGGTTTGCTGAATCTTGGGTTGAGGCGCTCGGCAATCAGCAATCCATGATGAGCAAAGCAATCAGGCGTTGATATTTTCAAGGCGGGCTCATGAGCATTTTTGTCATCGACGATCACCCCCTGATGCGTGAAGCTGTCGCCGGGTTGATTCGTCGCATGAGCCTCGCAGCGACTGAACTCGACACGCTCGCAGCGGTAGCCGCAGCAGTCGAATCAGACGGCGAACCTGAATTGATCAGCCTGGAAATTCTCGTATCCGGAGTCAGCGATGTCGCCGGACTGGCTCAGCTGAGACAACAGTTCCCCAACGTGCCAATTGTTGTGCTGTCGGCAGCAGACCCACAAGCACTGGAAGACCAAGCCATGCAGGCGGGTGCCAGCGCATACCTTCACAAGTCGGCAAGCGCCACTGAAATCAGCGGGGTGCTGCGGAGCTTTCTGTCTGGCGGGCAGGAGCCACTGACGACCACGCCCGGAAAGCTGTCCAAACGCCAGAAGCAGTTATTGCTCCTGCTCGACAAGGGCATGAGCAACCGGGATATTGCCGAGGCACTGCAGATCAGCGAGCACACTGTCAAGGTTCACCTCTGGCGGCTGTTTAGACGCCTAAATGTCAAAAGCCGGTCGCAGGCCAGTCATCTGGCCCGCACCCAGGGGATGCTTTGATGGGTGCATCCGCTTGCCTGGCACAAGCACCCAATGTGACATGATTAGCCCCTACGAAAGGGAGTCATCACATGAGCAAACTGTTTGAGCCACTGGCCATTGGCAACCTGGTTCTCGCGAACCGTATCGTCATTGCACCCATGTGCCAGTATTCGGCTGAAGAGGGTTCAGCGGGAGATTGGCACATGATTCACCTGGGGCATTTGGCCCTGTCTGGCGCTGGTTTGATGATTCTGGAAGCGACAGCCGTCTCGCCTGAGGGCCGCATTTCTCCAACTGACCTGGGTCTTTATTCGCAAGACAACGAGGCAGCGTTGGCCCGGGTACTGCGCGCCATGCGGCAACACGCCCCGATTCCGGTTGCGATTCAGTTGTGTCACGCCGGACGCAAGGCCTCGAGTCGCGCGCCCTGGGCGGGAGGCACGCAAATTCGGCCAGACGAGCCGCAGGGCTGGCAAACCGAAGCACCTTCCACCGTGCCGCATGCGGCAGAAGAGGTCCATCCCGTGGCGCTTGATCAAGCCGGTCTTGAACGGGTGAGGCAAAATTTTGTCGAAGCGGCTGATCGCGCCGCGCGGCTCGGGCTGGATGGCATAGAAATCCATGCCGCACACGGCTATTTGTTGCATCAATTTTTATCGCCACTTGCGAATCACCGGCAAGACGCCTACGGGGGCAGTCTGGAAAACCGGATGCGGTTCCCGCTGGAAGTATTCGAATCCGTTCGGGCCGCATTTCCGGCCGACAAGCCAGTCTGGGTTCGCATCTCGGCCACTGACTGGGTTCCTGGAGGATGGGACCTTGAAGGAACAGTGGCGTTCTCGAATGCCTTAAAAGCCCGGGGCTGCGCTGCCATTCATGTGTCAACCGGAGGCGTTTCCCCGTCACAGAGCATCAAGCTGGGGCCGGGCTATCAAGTGCCCTTTGCACAAAGAGTCAAGGATGAGGTGGGTCTGCCGACGCTGGCCGTTGGCCTGATTACCGAGCCTGAGCAGGCAGAAGCCATCATTGCGAACGGTGAGGCCGATGCGGTGTCGCTGGCGCGCGCCATGCTTTACGACCCACGCTGGCCCTGGCATGCAGCGGCAAAGCTGGGCGCGAAAGTGAGTGCCCCCCATCAGTACTGGCGCTGCCAGCCGCGCGAACACTCTGACCTGTTTATGGATGCGCGCCATGGCCAGCGTTGACAGGTAACTGGGGCCCGAGGCATTCGCTCGGCGCAACCGCTCGATATCACTGCTTTTGCTTCTCGTAAGCCTCGAGCATCTCGGGTTCCTTGCTGGTATCTTGTAGGCCCTTGGATGCATCCGCGAAAGCCTGCTTGATAACGGCCGGACGTTCTGCGGAGGTCATAGCCGTGGACTGGTCCCGTTCGTGCGGCAAATAGAGGCTGGTCTCAGTCGATGCGTTCTTTTGGCTGATTTGCTTGTCTACCAAGCTCGGCTGCGGCTGAACCTTTCGGGCTGGCATGCCCTGATGCTGCGCTGGTACTTTCTTTGCCTGTTCGTTGATGATCCGCTGCTGTTTAGTCATATTCAATCCAAGTGTTTGAGGCTCAGACGATGAGGCCCGCTGCTTTTGTGGACACTAAAGATTCCTCCGCGGCAGGTGGCGCTTTCGTAGGACCTTCTCTTAAGCTTGCTTAGGTCTAAGGCTCATGCCTTGAAAGGCAAACAGCTCGGTCGGGTGGCCGCCATGAGCATTCCTCGGTCAAGGATTAGAGTGTCTAGTTCAAAGGCGAGACGCGAGACTGAGAGTTATGAGAGATCACCGTCGCGGGGAATTCGTTATCAACTTGACGAACGCGTTCCCGCATGAAAAAAGCCCCGGCTGGCGGGGCTTTTGTCTCTGTTATTGCACCTGGTTGGATCTTGAAGGATTGATCCTTGGCGGAGAGGGTGGGATTCGAACCCACGGTACCTTGCGGTACGCCTGATTTCGAGTCAGGTACATTCGGCCACTCTGCCACCTCTCCTGAGTGAAGCTCAAATTCTATCAGGCTGATATCACCGTCATTCCGCCCATGTAAGGCTGTAGCGCTGCGGGAATCTCAACGCTGCCGTCTTCACGCTGGTAATTTTCTAGTACGGCCACCAGCGTGCGGCCCACTGCCAGTCCAGATCCATTGAGCGTGTGCACAAATTCGTTTTTTCCTTGCGCGTTTTTGAACCTGGCCTGCAATCGGCGCGCCTGGAAGGCTTCGCAATTGGACACTGAGCTGATCTCGCGGTAGGTATTTTGCGCCGGGAGCCAAACTTCGAGGTCGTAGGTTTTGCTGGCGCCAAAACCCATGTCTCCGGTGCACAGCAACATTACGCGGTAGGGCAAGCCCAGCTTTTGCAAAATTGCTTCAGCGTGACCTGTCATGGCTTCCAGCGCTTCGTAGCTTTTATCCGGATGCGTGATTTGCACCATCTCAACCTTATCGAACTGGTGCTGGCGAATCATGCCGCGGGTGTCACGGCCATAGCTGCCCGCCTCTGAGCGAAAACACGGCGTGTGGGCGGTGAACATCAGAGGCAGATCAGCCTCGGGAGTGAGCACATCGCGGACAAAATTGGTCAGCGGCACCTCGGAGGTTGGGATCAGATACAAGGCCGCGTTTTCAGCCTCTCCCTCTTGCCCGCCCTTCTTTGCGGCAAACAAATCCTCTTCAAACTTGGGCAGCTGCCCGGTGCCACGCAGCGAATCGGCGTTGACGATGTAGGGCACATAACATTCGGTGTAGCCGTGCTCCGTCGTCTGCACGTCGAGCATGAACTGCGCAAGCGCACGATGCAGCCTCGCCAACCGACCTTGCATCACTGTAAAACGTGAGCCGGTTAACTTACTCCCCATTTCAAAGTTCAGGCCGAGTGGCTGGCCCACATCGACATGGTCCTTTGGCTTAAATGTCAGCGCGGCGGGTGCTCCGCCCAGGCCTTCGGCGGGGCTCCATTTACGCACCTCGAGATTGCCGTGTTCGTCGCTGCCCTGCGGCACAGATTCGTGCGGCAAGTTGGGTACTGCCAGCAACAGCGCCTGCATCTCAGTTTGAATTTGGTCAAGTCTGGATGCGGATGCCTCCAGCTCGGCTTTGGAGGCACTGACCTGCGCCATCACCAGGCCGGCATCTTCCCCTTTGGACTTGAGCTGACCAACCTGTTTGGACAGCGTGTTGCGCTGGTTTTGTAACTCTTCCGTTTTGACCTGCAAGGCTTTTCG
>JANOLL010000435.1:0-1992 GCA_031419775.1 Polaromonas sp.
AAAGGGGGGCAGTCAGGTCTGATTCTGCACCAGCGTACTGGCATACTGAAATGCCGCGGGTTCCCAATCTGATCCGCGCCAACCCCTGTCCCGTCCTGGCATGGAACCCGAAAAACCGGAAGACATGAGATGAAACCCATCCAGCTGTTTGATCCCGCGTCGAGCACCTATTCTTATGTGCTGTTTGACAAAACCACCCGTGAGGCGGTGATCGTCGACCCGGTGGCCGAGCAGATCGATCGCGACCTGGCGGTGCTGGCTGAATACGGCCTGACGCTGCTATGGACTCTTGAGACCCACGTACACGCGGACCATATCACCAGCGCGGCCCAGCTGGCCGAGCACGCCGGTGCCCGAACCGCTGCCCCGGCAGCCTGCGGCATCAGCACGGCCGCCGTGCAGCTACAAGATGGTGACGACTTGCATTTCGGGCGGGAAAGCCTCAAGGCCTTGCATACCCCCGGTCACACTTCCGGCAGCATGAGCTACCTGTGGCGCAACCACGTCCTGACCGGTGACACGCTGCTGATCAATGGCTGCGGCCGTTGCGACTTTCAGTCTGGTGATGCCCAGGCGCTATACAACAGCCTGACCCGCGTCCTGTTTGAATTGCCGGGCGACACATTGGTCTGGCCGGGTCATGATTACCAGGGCCGCCACTATTCAACTATTGCACGCGAAAAATCGAGCAACTCCCGTATTGCGGGTAAGACCTTAGATGAGTTCGTCGCCACCATGAGCGCGTTGAACTTGCCCGCACCGACCAAGCTTGGGGAAGCCCTGGCAGCCAACATGAGTTCAGGACTGCGTCACGACGCCGATGCTGTGGAACTGATGCAGGTTCGCCCGGCTCAGGGCTATGCCGGGGACGTGTCGCCGCAACTCGCCTACCAGTGGTTCCTGTCGGGTGAAGCGGTGTTGGTCGACGTGCGTACCGACGCTGAACGCGAATGGGTGGGCTTTGTGCCGGGTGCGGTGCCCCTGGCCTGGAAGCAATGGCCCGGCATGGGGATGAACCATGCATTTGACGACGGGCTGCGGGCTGCAGCACCGACCGGTAAAAAGGTGGTGCTGCTGTGTCGCAGTGGTGTGCGCTCGATAGCGGCCTCGCGGCGCGCGACCGCACTGGGCCTGGAGGCCTACAACATTCTTGAAGGCTTTGAAGGTGATCCCAACGGGCAAGCGCATCGCGGCCGTCTGGGTGGGTGGCGGTTCCACGGCCTGCCGTGGCGGCAAGGCTGAATCGGGCAGGGTTAACGACAGGGGCTGTTTGTGCGGATAGGGGCCTTAAACCTGTTCATAATCCTGCCCCATGACCTTCCTGGCGCTCGATGTGGGAAACACCCGACTGAAGTGGGCGCAGTACAGTGCGCCAGTTGTGGGCGCCGACATGTTGTCGCAGGGCGCGGTGTTTCTTGAAAACATCGACAAATTGGCAGAGGGCGAGTGGAGCGATTTGCCACCACCGTCCAGAATCCTCGGCTGCATCGTGGCCAGCGATGCGATCAAACGGCGCGTCGTCGAACAGATGGACCTCTGGGATGTGGCCCCGCGTTGGGTGGTCTCCAGCCCGCAAGAAGCTGGCCTGAGCAATGGCTATGACCATCCGGCCCGTCTGGGCGCAGACCGCTGGGTCGCCATGATAGGCGCGCGCCACCGGCTGCTTGGGCGGGGCAGCTCCAAACCCTGCGTGGTGGTGATGGTGGGCACGGCGGTCACGGTAGAAGCCATCGACGCCAGCGGCAAATTCATCGGTGGCATCATCCTGCCGGGGCACGGCATCATGTTGCGCGCGCTGGAGTCTGGTACCGCGGGCCTGCACGTGCCGACCGGCGATGTGCGGGATTTTCCGACCAACACCAGTGATGCATTGACCAGCGGCGGTACCTTTGCCATTGCCGGGGCGGTACAGCGCATGATTGACAACGTGAGGCGCCATTGCGGCGAGGTGCCTGAATGCATCATGACCGGCGGGGCCGGCTGGAAGATGGC
>JANOLL010000436.1:0-4147 GCA_031419775.1 Polaromonas sp.
AAACCCGCATGGCCTGGGACGGCCTGTTCGTTCAACGGAATGCGCGCGGCGCGCATGAAAGGCCGGCCCGCCTGCAGGCAGATTTCGGGCGTTTCATCACCATGAAATTGCACCAGGGCCCCCGGTATTCTTGCGCAGGCAGCTATAATTTCTGTAGCAGACGCATTGACAAACAAAAGCACAGGCGTCACGAACGGCGGCAACCGGCTGGCCAGTTCCGCTGCGCGCTCCGCATTCACGTGGCGTGGGCTCGGCGCATACAAGACAAATCCGACTGCGTCAGCACCTGCTGCAACGGCGGCGTCCACATCTTCTTCGCGGGTCAGCCCGCAAATTTTGATACGTGTTCTTTCGGCATTCATGGCAGCCAATCATAAGCGGCGGTGCGTGCGGGCAAGCCGTAGTGGGCTTCGTAGACCGGGCCTAAAAAGTAAAGGCCATCGGCTGAAAAAGTCGGTGCCGCGGCGTCGCGCTGACGTGCCGCCAACACCGTAACGAGCCACTCCGGAGGGTGGCTCCCCTGGCCGACAGCCAGCAAGCAACCCATGATGTTGCGAATCATGTGGTGCAAAAAGGCGTTGGCTTCAAACTCGAACCGCCAGTACCTGGACTCCGGCCCTGCGCGCTGTGAGATGTCGATTCGACTAAGAGTTTTGACTGGCGATTTGGCCTGGCACTGCGCTGCTCTGAACGAGCTGAAATCGTGCTCACCGATCAACGCCAGCGCTGCCTCACGCATGGACGCGCCGTTCAGAGGGCGATAAACCCAGCCAACCCGGCCGGCTTCCACGCTGGGGCGTACGGGTGACTCGAGGACGATGTAGGCATAGCGTCGGGTAATGGCGCTGGCGCGCGAGTGGAATTCGGCAGGAACAGTATGGGCCCATTGAACCGCAATGTCACGCGGCAAAAAAGCGTTGACACCCCGTACCCAGGAGGCTGTCTCGCGCTGAAGAGGGGTGTCGAAGTGCACCACCTGCATCAGGGCGTGGACTCCTGCATCGGTTCGCCCGGCGCACATGACCCGCACGGGCTGCGCAGCAAATTTTCCAAGAGCCAATTCCAGCTTGTCCTGGACGGTATGGCCCGAAAGCTGGCTCTGCCAACCTTCATAGCCAGTTCCGTTGTAGCTGATGCCGAGGGCAATCCTCACGGGATATTTGAAGCCATCACCAGTGTCAAAGCGGGGTCAGAACGATGAGGCCGCCTTCACCCTTCAAGACAGCGCGTGGAGAAAAGACTGTGCTTTGTTTTTGAGCGAGCCCTTGGCTTCGGCCAGAACTTCTTCGGCCAAGGAGCGCGCACCGTCCATATCGCCCAGCGAGCGAAATTCTTCTGCCAGGGCAAACTTGGTTTCCAGCGGGTCGTCCGCTGCTGCAGCAGGGGGAGGCGCAGCAGTCAGCGCACTTGAGGCCGTCGAGCCCGGCAGGTCCAGGGACAGCGAACTCAGGTCAAACTCGAGCATGCCACCGTCTGTGACCCGCGTCACCATGGCGGGCTCTGGCTTGACCAGCGGAAGCGCGGCATCTTCAAATTTCAGGCTGTTATCCGGTCGGGCCTTTTGATCTGCCGGACCAGGCGAGTCGCTGGGTGTCGCGATGGGGGTCGCTGCCTTCTCGGCAGCCGGTTGGGTATACAGATCCAGATCCAGATCCGCGAAAGCCGGTTCTGGAGATTTAATTGGAACAGGGGCAGGGGTAGCAGCAACCGGAATGGGAGCCGGGGCCTTTATCGGAGCCGGGGCTTTGACGGGCGGTATGTCAGCCGCCACTGGCGCAAAATCCGATGAAACATCCAGATTCAGGTCTAAGTCCAGCGCGCTGGATGGTCCAGTGGGCTGCAGCTGGGGCTGTGGTTGCGACTGCGGCTGAATCGGTTGGGTCAGGGTGCTGGACGAGAACGTCGAGGGTTTCGCCGCTGCCGGCTTGGCACTGCCTCGGTTTGCCGCTGGGGGCTGGCCGCCAGGCTGGTACATCGGGTTGACTGGGTCCAGTTCGCGACCCATCTGCGTGATGTAAGCCCATTCAGCGCCTTCGCCGCGAGTCAGGTTAAAAGCCTCGACCGCAATGGTCTCGAAACCTCTGATGTCCCGACGTTTGGCGTATATCTCCATGAGCTTGGCATGAATGGCCACCCGTTTTGGCGAGGTGCGCAGCGCTTCTTTGAGAATTTCCTCGGCTTGAAGATCGCGCCCATAGGCGAGATAAACATCGGCTTCGGCGACCGGGTCTACATCACCGGCAGCATCCAGTTGACTGGGTGAATACACCAGCGACGATCCGGTCGCGCCGCCGTCATTGGTATCAATCCGCTGACCGCCACTGGCACCAAAAAATGAGTCGGGTTGCAGACGACTTTCGAGGAAGGAACTGTCCACCGGAGTGGGTGTGTTGCCTTTCCTGTAACGGTACACCCCCAGCCCCGCCAGCAGCACCAGCAAGCCGCCCAAGGCCGGAAGGGCCAGTGGATTGTCTTTCAGGGAATCGAACAAACTTGGCTCAGCCGGAATCGGCGCGACAGGCGCCTTGGCAACGATGGCGGCGGGTGCACTGGCGCGAGGTGGCGAGGGCGCAAGCGGAACGACCGGAGCACTGACTGCAGCCTGAGAAGCGGCGGGAGTTGGTGCACTGGCAGCAGGTGCGGCGGCAGAAGCCGGGTTCACCGCAGCGCTGACAGCGGCTGTGGTCGTCGCAGGTAATGCGGGAACGACAGGAGCGGTAGCGACAACTGTTGGTGCTACCGCAGGTGCAGGCGCAACCAGACTAGGGGTGGCAGCTTTGGGAGCACTGCTCACAGCCGGTGCGGCGGGCGAAGATGCGACGACTGCGGGCGCTGGCGCCACGGGAACCGGGACGATCGCCGGCTTGCCAAGTGTGACGCCTGGGCCCGCAGCTGCGCTGGCTACCGGTGAAGCCGGACCGGGCGTTCCAGTCAATCGGTTCAGATCACCAATATTTTTTGACAATTCAGCCACTCGGCTGGCGGCATCTTTGGCCTGGCGATCCTTGGCAATCTTTTCTTCGGCCGCCGCTTTACCCTGCACGGCTCCCTTGGAGAGGGTCAGTTTGTCGGGTGTGGGGGTCGCGGGCGCGCGATCTTCAATTTTCGCCTGTAGCTTGCCACCGGCTTGTCGGTCGGCCGGCCCAACCTGTGTACGGTGCACATTCTCAGCAAATTTGCGCCTGAATTCGTTGAAGTCTTTGGCCTGGGCAATGATGGTTCGGGTGGCATCGCCGGGCGATGCAGCGCCTGCCTGGTCTGCCTCAGGCAGAGTCAATACAGCGCCGGACTTGAGCCGGTTCACGTTGCCGCCGATGAAAGCGTCCGGGTTGGATTTGAGGAGCGCAACCAGCATCTGGTCCAGTGAAATGCCGGACGGTTTGTTTTGCGCCGCAATCTTGCCGGCGGTGTCACCTGTCTTGACCGAAATCCGCGGTCCATTGACCGGTGTTCTGGGCGAGCTGATGACCTTGGCAGGTACGCCCATCCGTGGGCTTGCAGGCGCCGGCTGGGGACTTGGAGGCACTGGCTGGGGATTCACCGCAACAGCAGGTGAAGGCACGGGTCGGGGCGTACTGGGTGCGTTCGGGACCTGTGCGGCACCCGCATTGCCGGACGGCCGCAGGCTCGGCGGGTCAAACAGCATGGTGTAGTCGCGCGCAATCCGGCCGGATGACCAGCTGGCATCCAGTACTAGATCAACAAAAGGCTCGGTGACCGGGCGGGAACTGCTTAGTCGCAAAAAGGAGCGGCCAGCGGGTCGGTACTGGAGCGTTACCTGCACCTCTGCCACAGCGCTGGTGTATTCCAGACCTGCTGCCTTGAAGGCTTCAGCAGCGGCGATGCCGACTTTGAGGCTGCCCGCCTCGGCCGCACTGATTTCGGCAATATCAATTTCCGCGCGAAGGGGTTCTCCCAGTGCAGATTGGACGGTGATGCGGCCTAGACTGAGCGCTTGAGCCTCCAGGCTGACCGTGAGACTCAGCATGGCGATCGCGATCGCCAAGGTGCCCATGCGCCAACGGGCAGGGAGCTTGGTGGGATTTGGGGCCTCGGGGGTCAGATCGGGATTTAATTTTATTATGCTGCTGCGCACAAAAGCCTCAATGCGTATTTTTGAAAAACAAATTTAACATCAAGGCATTAG
>JANOLL010000437.1:0-6082 GCA_031419775.1 Polaromonas sp.
CCGGTAGTGTGAGCAAGAAAACCGATTTCCTGTTGGCCGGAGCAGAAGCCGGTAGCAAGCTCGACAAAGCGCTGGAACTGGGGGTCGCAGTGATCGATGAGGCTGCGCTGCAAGTGTTGGTTTCCGGTCCATCTGACGCCGAGGTGCTACCGCAGTCCAGAGGTCACACCGTTCCGTAGTCGGCTCGTCCGCGCGGGTCGGGCATTGTGCGGGCTGGCGGCTGGCGAGGCGAATGCCTTACATGACGTTACCGGACTTTGCACACCCGCCATGCTGTAGCGCGTTTTTTGTATACGCTGGAGCTTCAGAATCGCTAGGAGCTCAGCCCACACAAAGGAACTTCACATGACAACTCAGCGCATTTTTGGGGCATTGTCCCTTGCCGGTCTGGTCTCCCTGATGTCTGGCTGTGTGGTGGCACCACTGGGCCCCCATGGTGCCTACTATGGCGGAGGACCCGAGTTCTACGTGCAACCCGCACCGGTAGTCGTTGTACCGGGACCGCCGCGGGCTTACTACGGTCATCCGGGCTACCGAAGCCACCCAGGCTATAGGGGTTTTCGCAACTGGCGCTGAGGTTGCTCCGGCTTCATGAGAGGCCAGCGCCTCCCCGTTGGCAGCGCCATAATGAGGCATGGCTGTTCGGCAAATTCTCAGGATGGGCGATGCCCGATTGTTAAGGCAGGCCTTACCGGTCACGCAATTTGACACCGACGACTTGCACCTGCTGGTCACGGACATGATCGACACCATGCGCGCCGCTGATGGTGCCGGGCTCGCAGCGCCCCAGATTGGCGTCAATCTTCAGCTTGTCATTTTTGGCTCGGACGCGGTCAATCCGCGCTATCCCGATGCACCAGCGGTTCCCCGAACCACCCTTATCAATCCCATCATCACGCCCTTGGGTGCTGAGGAAGAAGACGGTTGGGAGGGTTGCCTGTCGGTACCCGGCTTGCGTGGTCTGGTGCCGCGATTTTCGCAGATCCGCTATACCGGCTTTGATCCTTTCGGGGCGCCCATCGAGCGCGTCGTGGCAGGATTTCACGCCCGAGTGGTGCAGCATGAATGTGACCATCTGCAAGGCAAGCTTTACCCGATGCGCATTCGGGACTTCAGCCAGTTTGGGTTCACTGAAGTTCTTTTCCCCGGTCTGGATGCCTCCCAAGACGACTGACCGATTTGGGCGTATGCTCTGCTCGGTTTTTTTATTAACTTAGCGGAGATGGCATGAAAAGAATATTGGGCAGCCCTTTGATGGCTTTGGGTCTGGCGGCACTTTTTGCGAGCGGCGGCGCAATGGCCCAAAGTGCGCCCGGTTTGATCAGCGAACGCAGCATTTCACTGAGCTCCGCCATCGAGCTGGCCACCGCCAGTCTGGAGCGCTGTCGCGCCGATGGCTACAAGGTTACTGTCACGGTCCTCAACCGTCATGCCCGGACCGCAGTGGTCGTCAGTGACGATGGCGTCAACCCGCACACGGTAGAAAACAGTCTGCGCAAGGCCTACACCGCCTTCACCACCCGAAACTCCACTGCCGAGATGGCCAAGCGCGCGCAGCCCGGCCTGTCGGGCTTCATGCTGCTTGACAAAATCACACCGGCTGAAGGTGGCTTGCCGATTTTTGCTGCCAGGGAACTGGTTGGCTCGATTGGCATTTCTGGCGCACCGGGCGGTGAAAAAGACGCTGCGTGCGCGCAGGCCGGACTGGACAAGATCGCCAAGTCACTCGGCAACTGATCGCTGGCCGGACTACCCGACACCAGAGCAACACAACAGCCTAGCGTTGCCCTAAACCTTAGGCATTCAAGGCTTCCAGTAACTCGGTCTCGATCGCGATCTGGGCCTTGTTGTGCTGGAGCTCGGGTCCATCAATCAGAAAAATATCTTCTACCCGCTCCCCCAGCGTGGTGACTTTTGCGAGTTGAAGATTGATGCGGTGGCGAGCCAGCACGCGCGCGATCAGGTAGAGCAGACCGACGCGGTCGCTGGCCGATACGCTGAGCAGCCAGCGTTGGGCTTTTTCATCGGGGCGCAAGTCCACCCGGGGGGCAATCGGAAAACTTTTAACCCGCCGTGACAGCCTGCCCTTGCCGGGGGTGGGCAGCGGGCCGCGCTCTTCAATGGTGCGGTGCAGATCGGCCTCCACCATGGCTGCCAACTCTCGGTAGTGATCGGCCAGGTCGGGGCTGACGACCTGAAAGGTGTCCAGCGCGTAACCGTTTTTGGCAGTGTGAATCTTGGCATCGAGAATGCTGAAGCCGGCTTCATCGAAGTAGCCGCAAATACGCGCAAAAAGATCAGGCGCATCCAGCGTGTAAACCAGCACCTGCATGCCTTCCCCGGCGGACGACCTGCGGGCGCGCACCATTACGCCGACTGTTCCTGCATGGCGTGACAGCTGTCGGGCATGCCAGGCGATATCTGAAGCCTCATGCCGCATGAAATAACTCACGTCCAGGGAGTCCCACAGCAGCTTGTGACCTTCAAACGGCTCCGCATGCAGTGCCAGCTCGGTCAGGGCCTCGCGTTTGCGGGCTTCGGCCTCAGCGCCTGGATCGGGTGCGCGTCCCCCCAGCACCCGCAGCGTGTAGCGGTACAAGTCGTCCAGCAGCTTGCCTTTCCAGGCGTTCCAGACCTTGGGGCTGGTGCCGCGAATGTCCGCAACTGTGAGCAAATACAAAGCGGTGAGGTAGCGTTCGTTTCCCACACGCCGGGCGAATGCCGCAATAACTTCAGGATTGCTCAGGTCTTCTTTCTGGGCAATCCGGCTCATGGTCAGGTGTTCGCCGACCAGGAATTCCGCCAGTTTCGCGTCTTCACTGCCAATCCCATGCCTTTTGCAAAAAACATGGACCTCTTTGCGCCCTAGTTCGGAGTGGTCACCGCCCCGCCCCTTGGCAATGTCATGAAACAGGGCGGCGATGTACAGGATCCAGGGCTTGTCCCAGCCTGCTGCGAGCTGCGAGCACACCGGATACTCATGCGAGTGCTCGGCCATAAAAAAACGCCGCACATTGCGTAGCACCATAAGAATGTGCTGATCTACCGTGTACACATGAAACAGGTCGTGCTGCATCTGCCCGACGATTTTTCGGAAGACCCACAGGTACCGTCCCAGCACCGAGGTCTGGTTCATCAGGCGGATCGCGTGGGTCACGCCATCGGATTTCAGCAACAGCCGCCGGAAAGCCTCATGGTTGACCGGATCATTGCGAAAACTCGCGTTCATCAGGCCGCGAGCGTTGTAAAGCGCCCGCAGTGTTCGTGCAGACAGGCCCTTGATTCCGATGTCGGATTCATAGAGCAGAAAAGTCTCCATGATGGCGTGCGGATTGCGCTGGTAAACATCGTCGCTGTTGACCTCCAGCATGCCCGCTTTGTCTGAAAAACGTTCATTGATCGGGCGCAGCGGATAGGTGTTCGGACTCAGGCGCTCTTCGATATTCAGCAGCAAGATCTGGTTGAGCTGCGTCACGGCTTTCGCGGCCCAGTAATAGCGCTTCATCAGTGCTTCACTCGCCCTGCGCGGCAGCTTGCCGCCATCGTCGGCCTGTGCCGAATAGCCAAATAATTGAGCGACCGCAGTCTGAAGATCAAAAACCAGTCGGTCCTCGCGCCGGCCCGCCACCACATGCAGCCGCGCCCGAATCAGGCTCAGCAGCGCTTCATTGGCCTTGATCTGGCGAACTTCAAAAGGTGTGGCGATGCCGCTTCGGGCCAGGTCATCCCAGGATTTTCCCAAGCCGGCGGCCCGGGCGACCCACAAAATCACCTGAAGATCACGCAGCCCGCCCGGTGACTCCTTGCAATTGGGCTCCAGCGAATAGGGGGTGTCTTCGAACTTGTTATGGCGTTGGCGCAGCTCCAGGGTTTTGGCGACAAAAAAGGCCTTGGGGTCCAGGGCGGCATCCAGCTGATATTGCAGGCGCACAAAGTTGCTTTTGGCACCGGCGACCAGACGACACTCGAGCAGCGAGGTTTGCACGGTGACGTCTTTGGTTGCCTCCTGCACGCAGTCGGCTACCGTGCGCACACTGGAGCCGATTTCCAGACCACTGTCCCAACAGCTGCTGATAAAGGTTTCTACCTTGGCCTTCAGGGCAGGATCGTCGTCGACCTGAGCGGCATCGGGCAGCAGCAGCAGCACGTCCACATCCGAGTGCGGAAAAAGTTCGCCCCGGCCGTAACCGCCGACTGCCACCAGACAGGCCGCGGCTGGCAAATCAGCCATTTGCCACAGCAGCCCTAACGTGGCGTCGGCGTGTCGAGCCAGTTTTTTGAGCAGGCCGATCACACTGCGGCTCGATGCGCCACTGGTGGCCAGCGATACAAGCAAGGCGTCTTTGCCGCCACGGTATTGCTCGCGCACGTGCGCCACCTCAGTCATGGCGCAAGGGCTGGCCTCCGGCCTGACAGCAGATTCATGCACCCAGTAGTTCGCTTTGCCGCAAGGGGGAGGGGCTGACAAAAGCAGGGACCGGCGGGCTGCCCGCCGATAGCGTGAGCACTTCATAACCCGTCTCGGTCACCAGAACCGTGTGCTCCCATTGGGCTGATAGGGAATGGTCACGGGTGACGATGCTCCAGCCATCCTTCTCTGGCCCGTCCTTGATGTCGCGCTTGCCAGCATTGATCATGGGCTCGATGGTGAAGGTCATGCCAGGCTTGAGCTCTTCCAGCGTGCCCGGGCGGCCGTAGTGCAGCACTTGCGGCTCTTCATGGAATTTGTTGCCAATCCCGTGACCGCAAAATTCGCGAACAATGGAAAACCCCTGTTTTTCTGCGAATTGCTGGATCGCAAAACCAATGTCGCCCAGCCTGATGCCCGGCTTGACCCGAATGATGCCTTGCCACATCGCCTCGTAGGTCACCGAACACAGGCGCTTGGCCGCAATCGAGGTTTCACCGACCAGATACATCCGGCTGGTGTCGCCATGCCAGCCGTCCTTGATGACGGTCACGTCAACGTTGACGATGTCACCCTTTTTTAGCGGCTTGTCATTCGGAATGCCATGGCAGACCTGGTGATTGACCGATGTACAGAGCGATTTGGGGTAGGCGCCGTATCCGGGCGGCTGATAGCCCAGCGTGGCGGGAATCGTGCCCTGTACCTGGGTCATGTAGTCGTGGGCCAGACGGTCGATTTCGTTGGTCGTCAGGCCGGGCTTGATGAAAGGCGTCAGGTAGTCCAGCACCTCAGAGGCCAGTCTGCCGGCCACGCGCATGCCTTCGATTCCTGCGGCATCTTTGATAGTAGTCATGACCGAATTATCCCACCGGTGTATTGAGCCTGCGCATCAGGCGGTCATGGGGAACCAGCAAGCCGGACTTGCTAGAGCGGGCTGATAAAATTTGCGATTTTCCGCGAGCCCTGTCTTCCCTGCGCTGTGCGCACCATGCCCCCATCTCTACAAGCCCGCCACCACTGTGACCCTGCACCTAACGACTTTTGAGGGCGAGCCCCACGGCATCAATGCACTGAGCGACTTTCGCGGGCAACAGTTGCTGCCCCGCCTTCAAGCGGTTCACGACAAGATCACCGGCATCAGTGCCCGGTTTGTGCACCTGGTGGCCACCGAGTCGCCACCCACCCAGGCCCTCAAAAACCAGCTGGCTGCATTGCTGACCTACGGCGAGCCCGGCGCTGCGCTGGACGGCAAACCGCCTGAGATGGCGGTGTTTCTCGTCACGCCCCGTTTTGGCACGGTGTCGCCCTGGGCGTCCAAGGCCACCGACATCGCGCACAACTGCGGCCTGGCCATCAAGCGCATCGAACGCATCACCGAGTACCGCGTGGCGCTCAAATCCGGCCTGTTCGGCAAGGCCACGTTGAGCGACGTCCAGCGCGAACAAATCGCCGCGCTCCTGCACGACCGCATGACCGAAAGCGTGATGACCGAGCGCGCCGACGCAGCGGGCCTGTTCACCGAATTGCAGGCCGCGCCGCTATTGAGCATTGACGTGCTGGCCGGTGGCCAAGCCGCGCTGGAAAAAGCCAACACCGAGTTTGGCCTGGCGCTAGCCGCCGACGAGATCGACTACCTGGTTAATGCTTTCACGCATCTTCAGCGCAACCCGACCG
>JANOLL010000438.1:0-2821 GCA_031419775.1 Polaromonas sp.
CCCCCAGCGGTAGGTTGCCACAACTCCAGCAAGTCTCTGACGTCAATCAGCACCTTGTCGGCAATCTCGGCCAGCAACTGGCGCCGCAGCGCGCCGTCTGGCAGAAGACTCCACAGCGGTCGGGCGTTACTGGCCATGTGGGCACGGCCTTCTGCCGTGTCCAGGTCGCAGCCGTCTGCGGCGGCTTCCAGCATGAATTTACTCAAAGGCAAGGCCTTGGCAACATAGTTTGCAAACCCGTCGCTACCGTGTTCGCGGATGTAGCTGTCGGGGTCATGTTCTTCTGGCAAAAATAAAAACTTGACGGTGCGCACGTCGGTGGCGAAGGGCAGGGCGGCGTCAAGTGCCTTGCGAGCGGCGCGCCGGCCTGCGGCGTCACCGTCAAAGCTGAAGACCACGGACTCCGTGAAGCGAAACAGCTTTTGCACATGCTCGGCGGTGCAAGCGGTACCCAGCGTGGCTACGGTGTTGGCAAAGCCCATTTGGGCCAGTGCCACCACGTCCATGTAGCCCTCCGTGACCAGCGCATAGCCATGCTGGCGCAAGGCGGTGCGGGCTTCAAACAGACCGTAGAGCTCGCGGCCTTTGCTGAACACCGGCGTTTCGGGCGAATTGAGGTATTTGGGTTTGTCATCGCCGAGCACGCGACCGCCAAAGCCAATGCACTCACCCTTGACATTGCGAATCGGGAACATGACCCTGTCTCGAAAGCGGTCGTAGCGCTTGGCTTCGCCCGGAACGGTGTCTTCACCCGCCTCGCCGCTGATGACCAGCCCGCTTTCAACCAGCAGTGGGTCGTTGTAGTCGGGAAACACGCTGGCCAGGCTGCGCCACCCTTCTGGGGCGTAACCAAGGCCATAGGTTTTGGCGATCGCGCCGGTCAGTCCGCGGCTCTTGAAGTAGCCAATGGCCCGCTCGGAGCCGCGCAGATGCTGGATGTAAGCCAAGCCCGCTTTTTCAAGCACGCTGGTGAGGGTAGCCTGCTGCTCGCGAACCTGCGCCGCCTTCGCCCGATCCTGTGGTGACACATCGTCTTGTGGCACCTGCAGGCCGACTTGCTGGGCCAGGTCTTTGACAGCCTCGATAAAGGTCATGCCGGCCTGGTCCATCAGAAAGCTGATGGCATTGCCGTTTTTGCCGCAGCCAAAGCAGTGGTAGAACTGTTTGGCGGGGCTTACGCTAAAGGAGGGAGATTTCTCGCCATGAAACGGGCAGAGCCCCATGAAATTGGCACCGCCTTTTTTAAGCTGGACATGTCGGCCCACAATGTCCACCACGTCGGTACGCGCCAACAGCTCCTGAATGAATGATTGGGGAATGGCCACGGTGTTATTGTGCCCCGGCGTCGGGTTCTGCCGCTACCATGGCCTTCTGAATTCCATATTGAGGAGACACCATGCCCAGCATTTTTGACCAGCATCTGGCGCGCAACGAAGCCAACCACGCTGCCCTGTCGCCGCTATGCTTTGTTGAGCGAGCGGCCGAAGTGTATCCACAGCGGCTGGCGGTGGTGCATGGCGACCTGCGTCGTAACTGGGCGGATCTCTTCACGCGTTGCCGTCAGCTGGCCAGCAGCCTGCGGCGGCACGGGATTGGCAAGGGTGACACGGTTGCCGTGATGCTGCCCAACACGCCTGAGATGGTGGAAGTCCATTTTGGTGTTCCGGCGACGGGAGCGGTGCTCAATGCGCTGAACACGCGGCTCGATGCGGAAACCATTGCGTTCATGCTGGACCACGGGGAGGCCAAAGTGCTGGTGGTCGATCCGGAGTTTGCAGCGGTCACCGCTAAGGCGCTGGCGCTTCGGAAGTCGACGACGCCGCTGCTGGTGATTGACGTGGAAGATCCAGAATACGCGGGTACGCTGCAGCGCATCGGCAGCCTGCGTTACGAGGACTTTGTGGCGGCCGGCGATCCGGCTTATGCCTGGGACTTGCCAGGCGACGAGTGGGACGCCATTTCACTGAATTACACCAGCGGCACCACCGGCAACCCCAAGGGCGTGGTCTACCACCATCGTGGTGCGGCGCTCAATGCGGTGTCGAATATTCTGGAATGGGATCTGCCCAAACACCCGGTGTATTTGTGGACCTTGCCCATGTTTCATTGCAATGGCTGGTGTTTTCCGTGGACGGTGGCCGCACGCGCCGGGGTCAATGTCTGCCTGCGCAAGGTGGAGGCGGGGGCCATATTCGACGCGATTCGCCAACACGGCGTGACGCATTACTGCGGCGCACCTATCGTGCACGGCATGCTGGTGAATGCGTCCGAAGACATGAAGCATGATCTTCCACGCGGCGTCAAGGCCATGGTGGCGGGTGCTGCACCGCCGGCTTCCATGATCGAGGGCATGGAGCACATGGGCTTTGATCTGATCCATGTGTACGGCCTCACCGAGACCTACGGCCCGGCCATGGTGTGTGCCAAAGATGAGTCCTGGAATGCCCTGGACATTGGCGATCGTTCGCGCCTGAATGCCCGTCAGGGCGTGCCCTACCACTTGCAGAGAAGCGCCAGTGTCATCAATGCCGACACCATGCAGCCCGTGCCGCGGGACGGCGAGACCATGGGCGAGATCATGTTTCGCGGCAATATTGCCATGAAGGGTTATCTCAAGAACCCTGCGGCAACGGACGAAGCTTTCCGGGGCGGCTGGTTTCACACGGGCGACCTGGCGGTGCAGTTCCCCGACGGGTACGTCAAGATCAAGGACCGAAGCAAGGACATCATCATTTCCGGCGGTGAGAATATTTCCTCCATCGAAGTCGAGGATGTGCTGTACCGCCATCCTGATGTGCTGGCAGCCGCGGTGGTAGCCAAG
>JANOLL010000439.1:0-6034 GCA_031419775.1 Polaromonas sp.
AACAAAAAAAAGGCACCCGAAGGTGCCATGCCAGAGTCAAGCGCTGGTATTACGAACCGCGGCACGAGCCTGGTAGGAACTTGGCTGGCACGCCAGAGGCCGAGCTAGGTCCGCAGATCCAGAGTGCGATAACCGAACCAGCTGCCAAACTCGATGTGGATGGGGTGCCATAAGGGGTAAGAGACACCCACATATTGTCAATGAGGGAATCATTGAAGCCCTGTGCTTGGACGCTGGCGACACCCGTGGCGTTGGTGGTGATTGCCTTCACGTATTTGCTGCTGGCAGCGGTGTTCTCACAACCCCAAGAACCGGCCGTCGGCAGCGTATTGGCGGACTGGAAAACTTCGGAAATGGTCGTGCGGCAAGCCGACGCAGCCAAAATGACCTCTGACAATTTAGCGCGCTTGGTGTAGTCCTGGTAAGCAGGCAAGGCTACTGCGGCCAAAATGCCAATAATAGCCACAACAATCATCAACTCGATAAGGGTAAAACCCTTTTGCAGGGAACGCTTCATGGAAAAACTCCTTGGTTAAAAAGTACTGACCCGCTTTCCATTGCAGATTTCAGGCCAACCTGTTTAACCCCTCCAATCAGCCTATTTGGCGATAAAACCGGGTACAAACTGACCTTTTTGACTCAGGCCAGATCCTGTCTGACAAATTTGTTAATGTTGGGCGGAACAACCGCAGAGCGGTTCATGCCCAACATAATCAAAATTCAAACAGAAATTACAGTTCAAACACCTGGCCTGCCTCGAGCCAGCGAATGTCGTGCGCCGGGCTCGTGCCTGATGGCCGTGTCTGATCAAAGCGCTGTATTTCGGCCATGATCAATTCCGTTTCGGCCGGTTTGGTATGGGTGATGTAAATCGGATAGCTTCGATCCACGCCGATGCAATTGAGCTCACCCGCCAAGGTTAGGGGTGCGAGATGCAGGCTGCGCTTGGCCAGATCGCTCTCCCGGTTGCTAAAGGCCGTCTCAATCACGAGCATTGCAACATCGAGCTGATTAATACGGTCCCACAGGGCCGGATTTCGCTCGGTATCGCCGGTAAAGACCCAATATCCCCCATCCGTCTTCACGGCATAGCCCGCAGCAGGCACGGTGTGCACAGCCGGCAAAACTTCCACAAGTTTCCCCGCCAGCCTAAGCGTCTGTCCCACTTCAATCGGATGAAAAGTGATAAAAGGCGCCTCTGGCGTGGGTATTCTTGAAAAATCAGGCCAAATCGTGTTGTTAAAGATATGCGTTTTTATCGCATCGATGGTGCCCTGCAAAGCATGAATCTGGATGGGTTGGGTCCGGTGTGAGGCGATAGCGTCGACCATCAAAGGCAGTGCGGCAACATGGTCCAAATGCGAATGCGTGAGCAAAACGTGGTCAATACGGCCCATTTCCTGGAGTGTCAGGTCGCCCAACCCCGTTCCGGCGTCCACCAACAAATCGTGGTTGATCAAAAAAGACGTGGTTCGACAGTCTTTTGCTATCGCTCCTGAGCAGCCCAATACCCGTACTCTCATAAATTTAGTTATGCCTCGATCAAAAAGTTGTTCGAACTTACTTGTATTGAAAGCTGGTGCTGCCATCCCATGCCGCATCGAACGGCATTAAGCGCAAGGAAACTACACGCTCTGCATACAGCTGGTAAAGGTACTTATCGGCGTTCAGCTGTCGCAAGTTGGCAATTTGGACATCAAATTGATCCCAATCCTGCGACCGGTAGGCCGCTAGCGCCAAATCCCACGACTTGAGCTCGGCGGTCTTGATCTCATTCAATTCTGTCAGCGGGGCGATCGGACAAAAAATGGCAACCATATTGTCCTTACCTTTGACCTTCACCCTGTCCAGCTCTTGCCAAGCGACATCACTGACCAACCTGCGCGTGGATTCACTCACCACAATGTCAACTCCGTAAGTTTTGCACAGCCCCTCCAACCGAGAGCCCAGATTGACAGCGTCGCCAATCACTGTGTAGCTGCGCCGTATATCCGAACCCATGTCGCCTACGCACATTCTGCCCGTGTTCACCCCAATGCCAATGGCAATTTCCGGCAAACCTCTGGCGCGATGCTCGATGTTCATCTCTCGCACGGCAGTGGTCATTTTCAGTGCCGTCCTGACAGCCAACGTAGCGTGCTCAGGCGTTTCGACAGGCGCACCCCAGAAGGCCATGACGCAGTCACCCATATATTTGTCAATGGTGCCGCGGTGGTTTCGAATCTGTTCGGTCAGGCGGCTAAAGACACGGTTGAGCAGACCTTGTAACTGGATCGGTTCCATGGTTTCTGACATATGGGTGAAGCCACGCATGTCACAAAACAGAACCGTCAGTTCCTTGGTTGACGCCGTCATCGAGTAGCTGTCTGGATTTCTTACCATTTCGCTGACAAGTTCCGGCGGTACGTAAGAGCCGAATAATCCAGCAAGTTCACGTTTCGATTTGCTTTCTACAAAATAGCCGTAACTCATATTGAGTGCAAAAGCAGTGATGGCCATCACCAGTGCGCTGGCCAGCGGCAACACCAGTCCATAGCTCTGATGCAGCCAGAAATTGAGCAGGACCAGCCCAGCAATCACCCCTGCGCTGGTGATGACCGCTTTCGGCGCCGACAAAAGTGGCAACACCAAAGCCAGGGTCAGGCCAGAAAGCAGCAATATGACCACCTCAAACCCAGCCGAGTAATCAGGCCGGACCAACACCTTGCCGTCTAGCAATCCGGAAAGCAGGTTCGCATGGGTTTCTACGCCCGGGTAGGTTTCGCCGACTGGCGTGACCCGCAAGTCCAACAAACCGGGGGCAGTTGTGCCGAGCAAAACGATCTTGTTTCTGAGGGAGCCAGGGGTTAGTCGCCGGGACACCACGTCGGCTGCAGAGACGTAGCGGAAAGATCCGCCTTTGACCCCGCCTCGACCCCTGAACGGAACCAGTGTTGCCACACGGTCATCCACCGGTATCGCGAGTGTTTTCCCGCCTTGGCGAAGCAAAATACTGTCCAACCCTGAATAGCCCCGACTCAGGAATTTTTCTGGCGGAAAACCTGGCTCGATGGCAGGCTGCCCCACCAACGCCCGGAACATGGCAAGCGAAAGCGATTCGTAGTAGAGGCCCCTGAATTCCGCCAGCAGGGGAATTGAACGCACGACACCATCGCCTTCAGTGATCGAATTGAAAAATCCCCCCGCGGGAGCAGCCCGGGCGATGGTTTCAATATTTGCGCCGAAACCGTTCCAACTGGTAAATTTAATCGGTCGACCCAGCAGCGCGTCGGCTGCCATTGCCGGTGGCGGTAAGGAGCCGCTCACTCTCCCGTCGCTGTCACTCGTCAGGTAGTAGCCCAGTACGACTGGGCGATTTTCCAGTGCCCGGGCAAACACAGCGTCGTAATCAAGCTTGTCTTGTAGCTGCGCCAGTCTCGCTGCAAAGCCAGCCTGATCGCGCAGTTCAACCTGAGCCAGTTGCCGGAGGCGCTGGAGCCCGGAACTCTCGTCAGGTTCAGCGAAGACCACGTCAAACCCTAGAAGGGCAACTTTCTGCTCGTCCAGCAACTCTCGCACAAGGTCTGCGAGCTTGTTCCGCCCCCAAGGCCAGCGACCGACTTCAGCCAGGCTTTTTTCATCTATATCAACGATGACAATACGATCGTCAAGCGTATTGGGCATGGTCGCTCGCAGCCGAGCGTCATAAATGATGTTTTCCAGCCGCGGGATAGCGCCGATGGGAAGCACGCCAGTCACGTGCAACAAGGCAAAAGCCAAGGGTACCAAAGTGACCGCGATACGGCGCCAGTGCCTGAACACGGTTTGCATGTTGCCTGTCAGGGGGCGCGCCAGCTAGCTACCCGCTGAAAACCGCGAGACTCAGCGTTGCACAAACTGCATTTGTGTGCCCGCCAGCTCCAGCAGGTCGCCGTTTTTCAGGGTGACGGGCTCATTACCTATGGGTGAGCCATTGAGGCTGGGTCGGTTTGCCCCTTCGACATGCGCCACCACAAAGCCATGTGCTCTATGGGTGATAGCTGCAACGGCAACGCCCGGTTTGCCAATGGTGGTCACCACTTTCACAAGTGCCACCTCACGCCCGGCGGCCGCGCCAGACATGACCTTGATCGCCGCATTCATCACGCCACTGCCAGCCCCAGACAGCGGCGCAGAGGCACTTAGCGGCGACCCCATTCCTGCGACCCCGTCACTTTCGAACTTGGTACTCTCAAAGCCAGTACCACTGGTGACGCCTTCATTGAAATACTTGATCTTGTACTTGCCAATCTCGACGGAGTCATTGTCTTGCAGCAACTGCTTTTTGACCGCCTTGCCATTGACGTAAGTACCATTGGTGCTGTTGAGATCCTCCAGATAAACCTCCTGGCCGGTCATCTGTAAAACCGCATGCTCACCACTCACCGCAAGGTTGTCGATGACGATGTCGTTGTAAGGCCGCCTGCCCACGGTTGTGCGGTCCTTGGTCAACTGGACTTCCTTGATCACAACACCGTCGATCGAAACGATCATTTTCGGCATGGCCGACTCCTGTCTGTTTTTGAACTGTCGATCACAGCGTTATTTTCCCAGCATTCTGGATAAAAGCCCGCGCTTGGTCAAAGCTTCCTTGGCATGCACCAGCAAAACTGAGATGTTATCCCGCCCGCCTGCCTGATTGCTGGCAGCAATCAGTTGGCGGGCCGTTTGCTCAATGGTTTCACCACCGAGCAAAATATCAGCGATCGTTGCATCGCTCAACATGTCAGATAGACCATCTGAGCACATGAGGTAGGTGTCGCCCACTTCAACGCGGTGTTCGTTGACGTCGACCATCACTGTGTCTTCGACGCCTAAGGCTCGCGTGACCAGATTCCGATTGCCAGATGTCAGCGCCTGCTGGGCTGTGATAAGGCCAGCATCGAGTTGTTCCTGCAATAGGGAGTGGTCCTTGGTAATTTGCTGAAGCTCCAGCCCTCGCAAGCGGTAGCAGCGCGAATCACCCACGTGAGCCAGTAACAACCTGTCCGACAGAAAGACCCCCGCCACTACCGTAGTGCCCATGCCGGTGTACTGCGAGTTGGAACTCGCAGCACTGAAAATGGAGTGGTTGGCGTTTTCAACGCAGATTTCAATGGCCCGGCGGACTTCTTTGCTGTTCGCCTGTTTGCCGGCCTGCGAAAGCCAGCGAGACATTTCGGTCGCGATAAAAGAAACCGCCATGCCGCTGGCGACTTCACCGGCGTTGTAACCGCCCATGCCATCAGCAAGCACGCAGAGTTGAGTCAGTGGGTCGTAGGCCAGAGCGTCTTCGTTGTTTTGCCTGACCAAACCTGAGTCAGTATCACTGCAGATATCGTAAATCATTGTTATCTTATTATGGCGCGCTACTTGTCACCCTCAGTCCAAGACCCTTTCCAATTGCGTATTTTCACTCATTTTTGCAGCCTGCTTCCCGCCATTACGCAACACACTGCTAACCCCTAATGCAGATGCACTCATGAGCCAAAGTGTCAGATTCCGATAGCCACCCTGCTGCGGAGGAAGTTTGCCCAAGCGCCCTACACCGCGGTCAATTCGTCGGATGCAGTATTTGATGGTCTTTGAGGCAATCCACCACTAAAAATTGGTCAATCAAGCCGCCAATGGTTACGGTTTGTTCACTCATGGCTTAAAGCCAGGTCGCGCCAGCAGCAAGCGAGTCCGCAACAGATCACCTGCAAGTCAAGCAGATGACATCGCCATAGCATTCTCCTCGGCGTTATCGCGCGACCCCAGCATCATGGCGAGATTCAGGGTAAAAATGGCGCTCTTCTAAAAGTGCCTGCGAGCTTTCCAGCCACAATCAGCCCGACCTGTAGCAGAGCCGCTTCAAATAAGCGCCTTGAGCAATTTAGCCATTTCAGAAGGATTGCGGGTCACAGTAAAGCCACAGGCTTCCATGATTTCCAGCTTGGCATCTGCCGTGTCGGCGCCACCGGAAATCAGTGCGCCTGCGTGACCCATGCGCTTGCCAGCGGGGGCCGTGACGCCGGCGATAAAGCCAACAATCGGC
>JANOLL010000440.1:0-1726 GCA_031419775.1 Polaromonas sp.
CGGTAGCTTGGGCACATGGTGCCCGCATCAAACTTGCGGCAGTGGCCGTTGTTGTTGCACATCTCCACTGCCTTGGCCAGCCCCTGGGCGGCATCGCCGCCTGTGCCCGGCGCGCTGGTCTCTTCGGTGACCGGGTTGTTCTGGACATTCCACGCGCTCCAGTCGAGTGCGGTTTTCACGGGAATGACCCGGTAGCTGGGCGGAAAGCGCATCAGGCTCGCGTCGTCCATCTTGGGTGGATCTATGATGCGCTGCGGGCTCAGCAAATTGTTCGGGTCAAGGTAGTTCTTGATTTTCTTAAAGGCTTCATTGATCCGGGGCCCAAATTGCCACTCGATCCACTCGCCGCGGCACAAGCCGTCGCCATGCTCACCGCTGTAGGCGCCCTTGTAATGGCGCACCAGGTCCGAGGCTTCCTCGGCAATCGCGCGCATCTTGGCACCGCCTTCGCGCCGCATGTCCAGAATCGGTCGCACATGCAGCGTCCCCACCGAGGCGTGGGCATACCAGGTGCCCTTGCTGCCATGTTTGCGAAACACCTGTGTTAGCGCATCGGTGTATTCGGCCAGGTGTTCAAGTGGCACGGCGCAGTCTTCAATAAAGCTGACCGGCTTGCCGTCCCCCTTCAGGCTCATCATGATGTTGAGTCCGGCCTTGCGTACTTCCCACAGGTTTTTCTGTGGCGCATCGTCAATCATTTCCACCACCGAGCCGGGCAGGCCCAGGTCGCCCATCAGGTCCACCAGCTGCTTGATCTTGGGCGTCAGTTCGGCCTTGGAATTACCTGAAAACTCCACCAGCAAGATGGCATCGGGCTGGCCAATCAATGCGGTAAGCACAGTGGGCGCAAAGGCCGGGTTTTGCAGCGAGAGCTCAATCATCGTGCGGTCGACCAGCTCGACCGCTGTCAGGGTTCCGTCGCCGAGTTTGACGATGTGCTGGGCCGAGTCCATCGCCTTGTAGAAGGTCGGGAAATTCACCACGCCGAGGACCTTGGTTCGCGGCAGTTCACTCAAGCGCAAGCTCAGAGATTGGGTCAGTCCGAGCGTGCCTTCGCTACCCACCAGCAAATGCGCCAGATTGACCGAGCCGTCGGACGTGTAGGGCTTTTCATTCTGGTTGTTGAAGATGTCCAGGTTGTAGCCCGCGACGCGGCGCAGGACTTTGGGCCAATGCTGGTCTATTTCAGCAGACAGGTCGTCGGCCAGCGTTTTGACGTAGTCGCCCAGTGCGCGCGCGGGGCCCGTGGCGCTGTTATAGCGGCCGAGTTCCAGCAGGGTGCCGTCTGAGCGCCACACGTTGGCGCCGATCACGTTGTGCACCATGTTGCCGTACGCGATGCTGCGGCTGCCGCAAGAGTTGTTGCCCGCCATGCCGCCCAGCGTGGCCTGGGCGCTGGTGGACACATCAACCGGGTACCACAGCCGGTGCTGTTTCAAGGCAGCATTCAGGTGGTCCAGTACCAGGCCAGGTTCGACTTCAGCGGTTTGCTCAGCCGGATCCACGCGCAAGATACGGCGAACATGTTTGGCGTGGTCTATCACCAACCCCGCGCCAACGGTTTGACCGCACTGGCTGGTGCCGCCCCCGCGCGGCACAATCGGCACTTTCAGATTGCGGCAGATGTCCAGCGCGGTCTTAACGTCGTCCGACGAGCGCGGCACAAAAACGCCAACCGGCATGGCTTGGTAAATGGAGGCATCGGTGGCGTAGCGCCCCCGGTCGG
>JANOLL010000441.1:0-1856 GCA_031419775.1 Polaromonas sp.
AGGCCCGCAACAAGGTGCTTTTGCCGCTGCCATTGGCGCCCACCAATGCCACCCGTTCACCGGGAGTGATCCGCAAACTGCAGCCAACGAGCGCCTGCACCCGGCCAAAGTTCACACTGACGGCGTCCATGCTGAAGACCGAGCTCACCCCTGGGCTCCTTTCAAAGCACCCGCAAAGGCCACATCCATGGGGGCATCGTCGAGTTTTTCGCGCCAGCGCCTGATCAGAGCAATCACCAGATTGAGCAGCAGGACCACGCCCATCAACACAATGCCAAGCGCCAGCGCCAGCGGCAAGTCTCCCTTGCTGGTTTCCAGCGCGATCGAGGTCGTCATGACGCGGGTGAAGCCGTCAATGTTGCCGCCCACCACCATCACCGCACCGACTTCTGAAATAGCCCGACCAAAGGCGGCGATCAGGACGGTCAGCAGGGCGTAACGTTCGTCCCAAAGCAGCAGCAGACTGCGGACCATGCGGCCGGCTCCGAGCGAGGCAAATTGTTCTCCGTGGCTGCGGTCCGCGTCTTCAATAGTCTGGCGTACCAGCGCCGTCACCACCGGCAGCACCAACAGGCTTTGCGCCAGAACCATGGCCTTGAACGAAAACAGCCAGCCCAGAAAACCCAGCGGCCCGGTGCGCGACAGCAGCAGGTAAACCACCAGCCCGACCACCACCGAAGGCAGTGCGAGCGCCGTGTTAAGCAAGGCCAGCACGCCAGCCCGACCCGGAAAGCGCGACACCGCCAGCCAGCCGCCCAGCAACAGACCAGCGCTGGATGCGATCGCGCAGGCGCAGGCACTGACCGCAAGGGAGCGCAGCACAATGCCGGCAAGCATGGGATCGAGCGAGGTGATGAGCGCAAACGCCGTGCTGGCGCTGTCAGAAAAGGTGTTCATGCATTGGAGAAGTTGCAGGAATGTAGCCTAAGCCGCAATGCCCTGGTGGGCATCGGGAATCACGAGTTATGAACGGATTTGCATAGGTCAAGGCACAGGTCAAGGCGGTCCGATAATCTGCTGTACACCATGCACAAAGTCCAACTGTCTTACCAACTTGCGCCCGAGCCTGGCAAAGACGCCCTGATTCGCAACCGGCTGATGGACATGCTTGCCGCCGTACGTGAGCAGGGCTCGATTTCCAAGGCATCCAAAGTGCTGGAGCTGTCCTACCGCCACGTTTGGGGCGCTCTCAGGGACTGGGAACACACGTTGGGCCGCGAGCTGATCGTCTGGGACATCGGTCAGCGCGCGCGGCTGACTGAATTTGGCGAAAAGCTGCTCTGGGCCGAGCGTCAGGCTCAAGCCCGGCTGGCGCCGCAGATTGCGGCCTTGCGCAGTGACATTGAACGCGCGTTTTCAACTGCTTTTGATGACAACGCCCACGTGTTGACGCTCTACGCCAGCCACGATGCAGCGCTGTCGGCGCTGCGCGAGCAAGCCAGTCCGCGCGGGCTGCATCTGGATATTCGCTTCGTTGGTAGCGTCGACGCGATAGCAGCCCTGAACGCAGGGCGCTGCATGATGGCCGGCTTTCATACCCAGGACCTGCCGGACAAGCAGTCTGTGGCAGCGCGCACCTACCGCAGCCTGCTCAAGCCGGGCTTGCACAAACTGATTGGCTTTGCCCACCGCACGCAGGGGCTGATCGTCAAGAAAAATAATCCGCAGCGCATCTTGAGTCTGCAGGATTTGAAGCGCGAGGGGGTACGTTACGTCAACCGCGCTGACGGCGCCGGCACGCGTGTCGTGCTCGACGAACTGCTTGAAAAGGCGTCCATCACCAGCTCTGATATACGGGGCTACCACAGCCAGGAACCGTCACACAGCGCGGTGGCGCAGGCCGTGGCCAGCGATGC
>JANOLL010000442.1:0-1938 GCA_031419775.1 Polaromonas sp.
TTCATCATCAGCAACCCCCAACTGGTCATCGAGCAATGCAAGGCCGGCGTGGTCGGTGCCATGCCTGCGCTCAACGCCAGGCCGGCTGAACAGCTGGAGCAATGGCTGATTGAAATTACCGAGGCTCTTGCCGCCTACAACCGGGCGAATCCCATGCGGCCCGCTGCACCGTTTGCGATCAACCAGATCGTGCACAAAAGCAATGACCGGCTGGAGCACGACATGGCACTGTGCGTCAAGTACCAGGTGCCCATCATCATCACCAGCCTGGGCGCGCGCGAAGACATCAACGCCGCGGCGCACAGCTACGGTGGTGTGGTGCTGCACGACATCATCAACAACCGGTTTGCGCACAAGGCAATTGAAAAGGGCGCGGATGGGTTGGTGGCGGTGGCGGCAGGCGCAGGCGGCCATGCAGGCGTTAAAAGCCCGTTTGCGCTGATTCAGGAAATCCGCCAGTGGTTCGACGGTCCGATTGCACTTTCCGGTGCGATCGCCACCGGCGCTGCGGTGCTGGCCGCGCAGGCGATGGGCGCTGACTTTGCGTATGTCGGCTCGGCATTTATCGCTACCCGGGAAGCGCGCGCATCAGACGCCTACAAGCAGGCGATTGTTGACAGCAACTCGGATGACATTGTCTACAGCAGCCTGTTTACCGGCGTGCATGGCAACTACCTTGCGTCGTCGATTCGGGCCGCGGGCATGGACCCGGAGAACCTGCCCGACGGTGACGTCAAGACCATGAATTTCGCTGGCGGTGAGGGGTCTAAGTCGAAGGCCTGGAAAGATATCTGGGGATGCGGCCAGGGCATAGGAGCGGTGACGCAAGTGCAGAGCACGGCTACTTTTGTGGCGCAGCTCAAGCAGGAGTACCAGCAAGCCTGCACCCGCTTGCTGGAGTTGCAGGTCGACTGACTCGCTCGGTTCGGTGCGCGGCGTATTCGATATACTGTAGTTATGTACAGTTTATTGACCATCGCATCCAGTGGCTGAGGTCACGCTTCCGATTCATCTCATCAAAGGCCGCGGTGCGGCCACGCGTCTGCCGCATCGGTTTGAGCGCGATGTGCGGGAGGCTTATGACGACGGCTGGGGCACGCTTGAAGACTCTGCCGACAGCCCCTCTCGCCTGGTAACCGAGGTTTTTTTTGAAGACGCGCGCAGCGCCATCAGCCGCAACGATTCACCCGACATCTTTTTTGACTACAGCGTCAACCCTTACCGGGGCTGCGAGCATGGCTGTGTTTACTGCTATGCCCGACCCACACACAGCTACCTGAATCTTTCGCCCGGGCTGGACTTTGAAACCAAAATCATTGCCAAGCAAAATATTGCTCACATCTTGCGTTCGGATTTAGCCAAACCCGGCTATGCAGCGCGACTGCTCAATATCGGCTCCGCCACCGATTGCTTCCAGCCTGTTGAACGTGAACTGCGGCTGACGCGTCAGGTGATCGAGGTCTTGCAGCAAGTGCGGCATCCGTTTTCAGTCATCACCAAATCTGCCGGCATCGAGCGTGATCTGGACCTGCTGGTGCCACTGGCCGAGGAACGACTGGCAGCCGCCTACATCACCATCACCACGCTCGATGGTCACCTGGCGCGCATCATGGAGCCGCGCGCGGCTTCGCCGGAGCGCAGGCTGCGCACCATCCGTACCTTGGCTGAACAAGGCGTGCCTGTTGGCGTGAGCGTCGCCCCGCAAATCCCTTTTGTGAACGACGACATGGAGCAGGTTCTGGAGGCGGCATGGGACGCTGGTGCACGTTCGGCTTTCTACACGGTAGTTCGCCTGCCATGGGAAGTGGCGCCGCTGTTTCGCCAGTGGCTTGAACTGCACTTTCCGCAACGGGCGGCTCGAATCATGGCGCGCATTCAGGAGATGCGTGGCGGCAAAGACTATGACAGTAACTTCGCCTCCCGCATGAAAGGTGACGG
>JANOLL010000443.1:0-5615 GCA_031419775.1 Polaromonas sp.
GCATAGGGGTCCCAGTGGGGCGCCCCGAGCCCGGTAAACGCGGGGACAAGATAGACATCACCGGTGTCGGGAACGCTGGCTGCAAGAGCTTGCACCTGGTCTGCGGATTCGAACATCTGCAAGCTGTCGCGCAGCCACTGAATCGTCGCGCCCGCCATGAAAACGCTGCCTTCCAGGCAATAGGTGTCATGGTGGCCTATACGCCAGCCCACCGTGCTCAAGAGCTGGCGGCTGGACATCACCGGTTTGCCACCAGTGTTCATAAGCATGAAGCAGCCGGTGCCATAGGTGTTTTTGGCCATGCCGGGTCGCACGCAGGCCTGTCCAAAAGTAGCCGCCTGCTGGTCGCCGGCCATGGCGGCAATTTTGAGCGGTCTGCCCAGCAGTGCGGCGTCGGACTCGGCCAGCACCCCGCTGCTCGCCACCACCGTGGGCAAAACCGATGCTGGAATATTGAACAAGGCCAGCAAGGCTTCATCCCAGGCCATGCTGTGGATATTGAACAGCAGGGTACGGGAGGCGTTGCTCACGTCGGTCACGTGAATACGCCCACCGGTCAGGTTCCAGACCAGCCAGGTGTCTATGGTGCCAAAGGCCAGTTCGCCGCGCTCAGCCCTGGCGCGTGCGCCGGGTACGGTATCGAGCAGCCATTCGAGCTTGGTAGCTGAAAAATAAGCATCCAGCACCAGCCCGGTTTTCTGATGAATCGTGCCCGCGTGGCCTGCATCGCGCAACGCGTCGCAGCGGCCTGCCGTCCGGCGGTCCTGCCAGACGATGGCATTGGCTACCGGTTCACCAGTCTTACGGTCCCAGAGCACCGTGGTTTCGCGCTGGTTGGCAATGCCGATGGCTGCAATACGGGCGGCTGCAGGAGCTAAAGTTGCTATTGAACGGATAGTGCAAGGTAACCGTCCGACGGTGGTCGCAGGCATATTTTTCAAGCATTCTTGGGCCACGGCGAGCTGCGTTGCCCAAATCTCACGCGCGTCGTGCTCCACCCACCCCGGCTGCGGGAACAGCTGCGCAAATTCGCGCTGCGCAGTCGCCAGTACTGAACCGGAGCGGTCAACCAGTAGCGCCCGCGACGAGCTGGTGCCCTGGTCAAGCGCAAGTACGTAGTCCATGATGGTTTAGCGTAACGCATCGTGGCGGAGATAACATCGCGGACCAGGAACACCCACCATGAACACATCCGATCCGATCCCAGAGAACCCCCCTGCCCACGCAGCCAGCATCGCTTTCATCGGCGGCGGCAACATGGCCAGCGCCATCATGGGCGGATTGCTCAAGCGAGGCATACCCGCCGAGCAAATTCAGGTGGTTGAGCCTTATGCAGAGCAGCGTATCAAGCTGAAACCTTTGGGCGTTCTCGTCCACGAAGTGCCCGGACCTTCTCTGGTCCGCGCCAATGTGGTGGTGTGGGCCGTCAAGCCCCAGACCTTCAAAGAAGCAACCCTGCAGACCCGGCACCACACCGCTGCTGCGTTGCACCTGAGCGTTGCCGCAGGTATTCGGTCTGACAGCATCGCGCGCTGGTTGGGAACCGAGCGCGTGGTGCGCGCCATGCCGAACACGCCCGCTCTGGTCGGCAAAGGCATCACGGCATTGTTTGCTCGCGACGCCGTCACTGCTGCGGACAAATTGGCCGTGGAAGGGGTGATCCAGACAACGGGCGACTATCTTTGGTTGGCCGATGAGTCGCAACTCGATGCCGTGACCGCACTTTCAGGTTCTGGTCCGGCCTATGTTTTTTATTTTATGGAGGCCATGATGGCAGCCGGCGTCGCAATGGGCTTGAGCCCGGCGCACGCGCGCCAGCTGGCAGTAGCCACGTTTGAAGGCGCTTCAGCCCTGGCCAAGGCCTCTGTCGAAGCCCCCGAAATCCTGCGGGAGCGGGTCACTTCGAAGGGCGGTACCACTCATGCTGCGTTGACCTCGCTGGAAAAAGACGAGGTCAAAGCCTGCTTCATGCGGGCAATGGGCCTCGCCCGACAACGCGCCGAAGAGATGGGCAATGAATTCGGCTCTGCCTGAAGCGACTACCCTGCCCTAATTGACGTATCGGCCCGCATCAACACGGGCTCCTATAACGACAGCACAATGCCTGAGAACACCGTAAAGCCGAGCCAGTGGTTCAGCCGAAAAGCCCTGAAGCAGGCCTCGCGCTCTCGCCGGCGAATCAGCCACCCATGCCAGAGGGCTTGCACACCCGCCAACAAAATTGCTATGCTAAAAATAGCAGTATTTCCTTTAGATACTATGGCAATAGACCAAATCGTTAGATAAACCAGATAACAGAGCAGCACCGCCGGCACATCCAGGCGCCCCAGGGTGATGGCCGAGGTTTTCATGCCAATCCGCAAGTCGTCATCACGGTCGACCATGGCGTATTCGGTGTCATAGGCTATCACCCAAAACAGGTTGCCGATCAGCAGTACCCAGGCCAGCAGCGGAACCTGCGACTGGACTGCGGCAAAAGCCATCGGAATACCAAAGCTGAAAGCAATGCCCAACACCGCTTGCGGCATCGACACAAAACGCTTGGCAAACGGGTAGACCACCGCAATGGCCAGGGCAGCGAATGACCAAACGACAGTGACTCGATTGGTGGTGAGCACCAGCCCAAAAGCCAGCAGTGCCAGCACAGCGCCAACCATTAATGCCTCCTGGCTGGAAAGCTTGCCGCTGGTCACCGGCCGCTGGGCGGTTCGCTTGACGTGGCGGTCAAAGTCGCGGTCAGCCACATCGTTGAGGCAACAGCCTGCGCTGCGCATTAAAAAAGTGCCCAGCGTGAACACCGCCAGCAAGTGCCAACCCGGAAAGCCGCCCGAGGCAATCCACAACGCCGAGAGCGTCGGCCAGAGCAACAACAGCCAACCTGCCGGACGGTCCCAGCGGATCAGCTGCAGATAAAGCGCACCCTTACCCATGCTTCTTGCTTGTTCGGACAACCTTGGCTGGATCACCTGCCGCCTCAGGACAGCCGCATGACGCCGGGCAGCTCGCAGGCATAAATCGCATTGCGTAGCGCGGCGATGGCTTCATAGCGTGTGAAACTGCGACGCCAGACCAGCACCACGCGGCGGCTCGGGACATGCCCTTCAAACGGCAGGTAGCGGATAAACGCGGGTGGCTCCGCATCCACCCTGGCTTTGCCTTTTTTGGAAGAAAGCACCGCTTCATACCCATCCAAAGCCTCTTTCGGCACACCCAGTCGGGGCACCAGGGTAATGCCCATACCGGCCGCCACCATGTGCTTGATGGTCTCCAGCGACGACCCCTCAAAGCTCTTTCGAATGCCATCCGAGTTGCTGGAAAACCGCGCGAACTCCGGGCAAACTTCGAGCACATGGTCGCGAAAGCAATGGCCGTTTCCGAGCAGCAACATGGTTTCTTTTTTGATCTCTTCAGCGGTGATGCTGCTGCGCGCTGCCAAGGGATGAGAACTGGGAATCGCTGCCATAAAAGGCTCGTCGTAAAGCGGCGCGATGGCCAGATTGGTGTCCGGGAAGGGTTCGGCCAAGATGGCGCAATCAATTTCACCGTTACGCAGCTCTTCGAGCAGCTTGACCGTGAAGTTTTCTTGCAGCATCAAGGGCATTTGCGGGGTATGCGTGATCATTTGCCGCACCAGGTCAGGCAGCAGATAGGGGCCGATGGTGTAGATCACGCCCAGCCGCAGGCTACCCGCCAGGGGGTCCTTGCCGCGCTTGGCGATTTCGCGAATGCTGTCGGCTTGCTCCAGCACGCTTTGTGCCTGGCGAATAATTTCTTCGCCCAGCGGCGTGACGGTAATTTCGTTGGCATTGCGCTCGAACAGCTTGACCTGCAGCTCTTCCTCCAGCTTTTTGATCGCGACGCTCAGCGTGGGCTGCGAGACATGGCAGGCGTCAGCACCTTTGCCAAAGTGTTTTTCGCGGGCGACGGCGACGATGTATTTGAGTTCGGTGAGCGTCATGCGTTGATTGTGCGACTTTTTAACGCTGAACCCAATCTAGCAGCCTGCGCAGCACGATGGCGACCGGGGTGCCTTTTGAAGACACCGCCATCACAGTTGGCCTCTTGGTGGCCCCTCACTTCATGCCTTCAAAAACTCAGCCTTGGTCCCCAGCCATCGCAAAATATGCCGGTGTGCCAGTTCGGCGTGCTGGTCCAACATCTGCGGCGCCACGGTACGCGCCCAGGCCAGCAGCTCGGTGTCTGTTGCCAGATCTGCAAAACGCAATAACGGTGCCCCCGATTGCCGTGCGCCCAAAAACTCGCCGGGGCCGCGTATCTCCAGATCACGTCGTGCAATCTCAAAGCCATCATGGGTTTCGACCATCGCCCTGAGGCGCGCGCGGGCGGTTTCGCCCAATCTGGGCGCATCGCCGGTTGAATAGAGCAGCACGCAGGCTGAGGCCGCCGAACCACGCCCCACCCGTCCGCGCAACTGATGCAACTGGCTGAGGCCAAAACGTTCAGCATGTTCAATCACCATCAGTGAAGCGTTGGGGACATCCACCCCGACTTCGATCACGGTGGTGCTGACCAGCACTCCCATCAGGCCGCTTGTGAACAGGTTCATCACGGCTTTTTTCTCGGCCACCGGCATGCGGGAGTGCAGCAGACCGACTTGCACACTGGCTTCGCCGCCCGGCCGCCCCAAGGCGGAGCCAGCCCCCTCGGGGGGCAGCGACCCGCTTAGCGGCGGCGCGTGGGGGCTATTGAGCGTGGTGCTCAGCGTAGCGTGGGTCTCGGTGGCATTGACCAGATCAATCGACTCGCTGTCCTCAATCAGTGGACACACCCAATACACCTGCCGACCCTCGGCCAGCTGGCCCCTGATGCGGTCAATCACCTCGTCGCGCCGGGCGTCACTGATCACTTTCGTCACGATAGCGGTGCGACCGGGCGGCAGCTCGTCAATCGTCGACACATCCAGGTCGGCGTAATAGCTCATTGCCAGCGTGCGGGGAATCGGCGTAGCCGTCATCATCAGCAGGTGGGGTTCGCGAGCCGCCTTCTCGTCTGCCTCAGGGCGAGCGTCCTGAGCACTCATCTTGCTGCGCAGGGCCAGCCGCTGCGCCACGCCGAAGCGATGCTGTTCGTCGATGATGGCCAGCGCCAGATTTTTAAAAACCACTTTGTCCTGAATCACTGCATGCGTGCCCACCACCAGCGCCGCTTCCCCGCTTTCAATCATGGCCAGCGATGTACGCCGCTCTTTGGTCTTCTGGCTTCCGGTGAGCCAGGCGGTACGAATGCCCAGCGGCTCCAGCCAGCTGATGAGTTTTCTGAAATGCTGCTCCGCGAGAATTTCAGTCGGCGCCATCAAGGCGCACTGCCAGCCGGCATCGATGCAGCGTGCGGCAGCCAAAGCGGCGACCACCGTTTTGCCAGAGCCCACGTCGCCCTGCAGCAACCGGTGCATGGGAATGTTTTTCTGCAGATCGCCGCCAATCTCCAACCCCACGCGCTCTTGCGCAGCCGTGAGGCGAAAAGGCAGGCGCGCCAGCAGTTGGTCATACAGCGTGCACTGTGGCCCCGACATGGACGGTCCGACCAGGGGCGGCGCACGCATGGCGGCACGCATGCGCCGGGCCTGCAGTTGTGACAACTGCTGCGCCAGCAGC
>JANOLL010000444.1:0-7539 GCA_031419775.1 Polaromonas sp.
TTGCGGTCATGGGGCTGTCTGCTGCAGGTGCGATGGCACAGGACAACAAATTCAAAATCGGCCTGATCTTGCCGATGACTGGCCAGCAAGCCACCACCGGCCGGCAGATCGAAGCTGCAGCCAGGCTGTATATGGCGCAGAACGGCGACACGGTCGCCGGTCAGAAAATTGAGTTGATCATCAAGGACGACACCAGTGTGCCCGACGTCACCAAGCGCCTTGCACAGGAACTGGTGGTCAATGACAAGGTCAATGTGCTGGCCGGATTCGGCATCACACCTTCGGCGCTGGCAACCGCCCCGATTGCAACCCAGTCCAAAACGCCACAAGTGGTCATGGCTGCCGCAACCTCCAGCATCACCCAGGCCTCGCCCTACATTGTGCGCACCAGCTTCACGCTGCCGCAGGCGGCTGTCGCATTGGCTGACTGGGCCCCTAAAAACGGCATTAAAAAGGTGGTGACGTTGGTCAGCGACTACGGCCCCGGAATGGATGCTGAAAAATTCTTCCGGGAACGTTTGACCTTCAATGGCGGCCAGGTGTCCGAAGCCTTGCGCGTGCCCTTGCGCAATCCTGACTTTGCACCGTTCCTGCAAAAAGTGCGCGATCTCAAACCGGATGCGCTGTTTGTGTTTGTGCCTTCCGGCGCAGGCGCCGCGGTGATGAAGCAGTTTCTTGAGCGTGGCATGGACAAGGCCGGCATCAAACTGATTGGCACTGGCGACGTGACCGACGACGATCAGCTCAACGATATGGGTGATGGTGCCCTGGGCGTGGTGACCTCTCACCATTACTCGGCTGCTCACCCGTCTGCCGTGAACAAGAAATTCGTCGAAGCCTTTGGCAAGGCCAACAAGGGCATGCGTCCCAACTTCATGGCGGTTGGCGGTTATGACGGTATGCGCGTGATTTACGAGGCCCTGAAAATTACCAAGGGCAATGGCGGAGGTGATGCGCTGCTGGCCGCTATGAAGGGCCAGATTTTTGAGAGCCCGCGCGGCCCGATGTTTATTGATGCGCAAACCCGCGATGTGGTGCAAAACATTTACCTGCGCAAGGTGGAGAAAAAAGACGGTCAGCTTTACAACGTGGAGTTTGACGTGATCAAGGACGTCAAAGACCCGGGAAAAGCCAAGTAATCCTTTTCAGCAACGTCCGTTCAAAATGAGTCGGTCTATTCGGATGACCGGCTCGGCTTGAACCAGGCACTCGCATGCTCACAATCCTTTTCGATGGCATCGCTTACGGCATGCTGTTGTTCATTTTGGCGGTCGGTCTGGCCGTGACCATGGGCTTGATGAATTTCATCAACCTGGCTCATGGTGCTTTTGCCATGGTGGGTGGCTACATCACGGTTCTACTGATGCAGCGACTGGGCGTACCGTTTCTGATTTGTTTGCCCCTGGCATTTCTGGGCGCAGCGCTTTTGGGTGGTTTGCTGGAGCGCACGCTCTACCGGCCGATGTACCGTAAACCGCATTTGGATCAGGTGCTGTTTTCAATTGGCCTGACCTTCATGGCGGTGGCCAGTGCCGATTACTTTATTGGATCAACCCAGCAAATCATCCAGTTGCCCGAGTGGCTCAAGGGTCGCACCGAACTCGAAATATTTGGTGGCGGCGCCTGGACGCTGGGGATGGGCCACTATCGTCTGTTCATCATTGCGGTGTGCGCAGCGCTGACCGTGGGATTGCAGTACGTGCTGGCGAAAACCAGGTTTGGCAGTCGGCTGCGTGCGTCGGTGGATGACCAGCGGGTGGCGGCAGGGCTGGGGATTAACGTGAATGTGGTGTTTCTGTCGACTTTTGCCGTGGGCTCTGGCCTGGCCGGCCTGGGTGGCGCCCTTGGCGCTGAAGTGCTGGGGCTGGACCCGACCTTTCCTCTCAAATTCATGATTTACTTTTTGATTGTGGTGGCCGTGGGCGGTACGTCATCCATCACTGGCCCACTGCTGGCCGCATTGCTGTTGGGTATTGCGGACGTGGCGGGCAAATACTACATCCCCAAAATGGGGGCCTTCATTGTTTACAGCCTCATGATCGCCATCCTGATCTGGCGTCCGCAAGGACTTTTTGTGCGCAAGGGCGGCAAATGAGTGCGCCAGCGACCCAGCCGGTGCGAAATACCCTGCGTCAATCCAGCCGTTGGAAACGGTGGGAGCCCGTGTTTTGGCTGCTGGTCATGGCCTCGCCGTTTGTGCTGGGCAGCCATGCCTTGATCATCAACGAAATTGCCATCGTTGCCCTGTTTGCGATTTCTCTGGATCTGGTGCTGGGCTATACCGGCATCGTGTCGTTGGGACATGCCGCTTTTTTTGGTATGGGTGCCTACTCGGCTGCCTTGTTCGCCAAGCACGTGATGCCTGATCCGCTGGCTGGTCTGGCAGTTGCCATTGCTGCGTCTGGGGCACTAGGCTTGCTGTGCAGCCTGACTATCTTGCGCGGCAGTGACTTGACGCGTCTCATGGTGACGCTCGGTGTGGCGCTGTTATTGCTCGAGCTTGCGAACAAACTTGACTGGCTGACCGGCGGGGCCGATGGCCTGCAAGGTGTGGTGATGGCGCCCTTGCTCGGAAGATTTGAATTTGACCTCGCGGGTCGAACCTCCGCCTGCTATTCCATCGCCGTAGCCTTGCTGCTATTTGTGTTGGCGCGCAGATTGACCAGCTCGTCCTTTGGTGCCACGTTGATGGCGATTCGGGACAACCGCCTGCGGGCCATGGCGATCGGTATTCCGGTCTCGTCGCGGCTGGCGGTCGTTTATACGATTTCAGCTTGTATCGCGGGAGCTGCCGGCGCGCTGCTGGCACAGACCACCGGCTTTGCGTCGCTAGACGTCTTCGCATTTGACCGTTCAGCCGACGTGATGTTGATTCTGGTGATTGGCGGCACGGGCTGGCTGTATGGCGGTATTGCAGGGGCCATTGTTTTCAAGCTGATGCAGGATGTGATCGCATCCATTACGCCGCAATACTGGACTTTCTGGATTGGTCTGTTTCTCGTGGTCTTGATGCTGGTCGGGCGCGAGAAGCTCCTTCGCCCGTGGACCTGGTTTCGCAGGGGCGGCGCATGACCAGTACTCATGAGGAGACAGTGCTTTCCGCCGAAGGCTTGGTCATGCGCTTCGGCGGCATAACGGCTACCAACAATGTGACGCTGAATCTGAAAAAAGGCGCGCGCCACGCGTTGATCGGCCCCAACGGCGCTGGCAAGACCACATTGATCAACCTGCTCACAGGTGTCTTGCAGCCAACTGAAGGCTGCATCACGCTTCTGGGAGAAGACATCACGCAATTGGCACCGCATCAGCGCGTTCGGCGAGGGCTGGTTCGTACCTTTCAGATCAACCAGTTGTTTGACACGTTGACCCCATTACAAACGCTTGCGCTGACGGTGTCACAGCAACGCGGACTAGGCACCAGTTGGTGGAAAGCCCTGGGTAGCGATGGCGAGGTAGCAGATCGGTGTGCCCGATTGCTCGCTCAGTTTCACCTTACGGAAGTGATGAACCAGCCGACTCAGGTGCTGGCTTATGGAAAGCGCCGACTGCTCGAAATTGCGATTGCGCTGGCCTGCGAGCCCCGCGTGCTGTTGCTCGATGAACCCGTCGCGGGTGTGCCCGCCGGAGAGCGGGAAGAGCTGTTGCAGACCATCGCCGCATTGCCTGCAGACGTGTCTATCCTGCTGATCGAGCATGACATGGACCTAGTGTTCACTTTCGCCCGGCGCATGACGGTGTTGGTCAATGGCGCGGTACTGACTGAAGGTGATCCAGAGCAGATTGCCAACGACCCGCAGGTCAAGGCGGTATATCTGGGACATGGCGAGGCGACCCACGACGACGCCCGTGCTGAGGAAAAAACGTCATGAGCGAATTGCTCAGCGTGACCGGTTTGAGTGCCGGCTACGGGGAGGCAGTGGTCCTCAACAACGTCTCCGTCACGGTGGATGAAGGCAAGACCCTGGCCCTGCTAGGCCGCAACGGTACGGGCAAAACCACCTTGATCAACACCATTGCCGGCGCCACCCGTCAGCACGCTGGCAGCATCTTGCTGGGGGCCGGTCCGTCCAGGGTAGAGCTACACAAGATGCCTTCCCACGAGCGCGCAGCGGCCGGCATTGGCTGGGTACCGCAGGAGCGCAATATATTCAAGTCACTCACGGTGGACGAAAACCTGACCGCGGTGGCACGCCCCGGTGCGTGGACACCTGAACGCGTTTATGGAATGTTTCCTCGGCTGGCTGAGCGCAAAACTAATTTGGGTACCCAATTGTCGGGTGGCGAACAGCAAATGCTGGCAGTAGGACGCGCTTTGGTGCTGAACCCCAAACTACTGCTGCTTGATGAGCCGCTTGAAGGCTTGGCGCCCATCGTTGTCGAAGAGTTGCTCAAGGTCATACGCCGCATCACCCGCGAGGAAGGCCTGTCTGCGATCATTGTGGAGCAGCATCCGCAGGCGATTCTGGCGATTTCAGATACGGCCGTGGTGCTGGACCGCGGTACGGTGGTGCATTCCGGCCCAGCCCAGGCTTTACGCGATCAGCCTGAGCTGCTGGACCGCTTGCTGGGCGTGTCACGCTGATGAATAATCGGGCGAGCCGCGGATAAATCTCCGGTCGGCCGTGTCATTAACGATAGCTGAAACAAGTGGGATCAATCTGGCTTGCCGCGACACCTGTGTCAAGATGGCGTCATGAAACTCCTGATACTCGCCTTCTCGGTCATTCACGCCTGCATGGCAGCGCTGTTTGCCTGCGCCGCCCTGATGCTGATCGTCATCGCGGGCAAGCTGGCATGGCTGGCCTTCGCCGAGGGCTGGGACCGCGACGCAGCGCAGCAGATCATCGAGGCAATCGGGTTGCTGGCGGCTGCTGTTGTGGCGCTCCAGATTGCACAAACCATCGCCGAAGAGGAAGTGGTACGTGACGCCCACATCAGCGGCCCGACCCGGGTACGGCGTTTCCTCTCCCGATTTCTGGTGGTGGTGGTCGTCGCCATTGCCATCGAGGGACTCGTCGCGACCTTCCGTGCAGCACATGAAGACGCCGCGCAGCTCATGTACTCGGCCAGCCTGCTGCTGGCCACCGGTGTGCTGCTAGCGGGTTGGGGCGTTTTTATACGTCTGAACCGTTACGCTGAAGAAATCGAGCCCGAAGCCATGGCTGAGGCCAAGGCGGAAGACCGGAAGTTGAAATAGACGCGCCGGTCGCGCCAAGCCCTACATCGACGCTGGCGCCTTGATGGGGATCACGGCCTAGAGCGTGTCGATAAAGCTGCGCAATTTGTCAGAACGCGAAGGGTGCTTGAGCTTTCTGAGTGCCTTGGCTTCTATTTGACGAATACGCTCACGTGTCACATCGAACTGCTTGCCAACCTCCTCCAGCGTGTGGTCAGTAGACATTTCAATCCCGAAGCGCATGCGCAGTACCTTTGCTTCACGCGGCGTCAGGCTGTCGAGAATGTCCTTGACCACGTCGCGCAAACCGGCCTGCATGGCCGCTTCCAGCGGTGCAGTGTTGGCGCCATCCTCAATGAAGTCACCGAGGTGGGAATCATCGTCATCACCAATCGGCGTTTCCATTGAAATCGGCTCTTTGGCGATTTTCATGATCTTGCGGATCTTGTCTTCAGGAATCTCCATCTTCTCGGCCAGCACGCTGGCGTCGGGTTCAAAACCAAACTCTTGCAGATGCTGGCGCGACAGGCGATTCATCTTGTTGATGGTCTCGATCATGTGCACCGGGATGCGAATGGTCCGCGCCTGGTCTGCAATGCTTCGGGTGATGGCCTGGCGAATCCACCAGGTGGCATAGGTCGAGAATTTGTAGCCGCGGCGGTATTCAAATTTGTCCACGGCCTTCATCAAACCGATGTTGCCTTCCTGAATCAAATCAAGGAACTGCAATCCGCGGTTGGTGTATTTTTTTGCAATCGAAATCACCAGGCGCAGGTTGGCCTCGATCATCTCTTTCTTGGCGTCACGCGAGTTGGACTCGCCTTCATTCATGCGCTTGTTGATATCTTTCAGATGACCAAGCGGTACCACCACCCGGGCCTGAAGGTCGGCAAGTTTTTGCTGCAATTCCTGAATCGGTGGAATGTTGCGGGCCATGATGGCCGACCACGGCTTGCCCGAGGCGACCTGCTTTTCAACCCATTTGAGATTGAGCAGGTTGGGCGGAAAGTCCTTCACAAAAGTTTCCTGCGGCATGCCGCACTTTTCGACGATGATCCGGCGCAGCTCGCGCTCTTTTTTCCGCACATCCAAAACCTGGCCGCGCAGCAGGTCGCACAGTTTTTCGATGGTTTTAGCGGTGAAGCGCACGGTCATCAGCTCGTCGCTCAGGGCCTTCTGAGCCTTGATGTATGTCGGCGTGCCGTAACCGTCCTTGTCGTAGGTCTTATGAACTTTCTCGAATAAAGAAGCAATCTTGTCGATTCGGGTGAGTGCTTCTTTTTTCAGTTCTTCCAGCTTTTTGGTCAAAGCCTTGGAGCCACCCTTGCCGTCGTCGTCGTCTTCTTCGTCGAACTCGTCAAAATCTTCTTCGGCCACGTAATCGTCGGCTTCGTTCGGGTTGGAAAAGCCGTCCACCACGGTCGAGATGACGATTTTGCCTTCACGGATTTCTTCACCCAAGCGAAGTATTTCTGCAATCGTGGCCGGACTTTCAGAGATCGCCTCCGTCATGCGCATGAGGCCACCCTCGATGCGCTTGGCGATCTCGATTTCGCCTTCACGGGTCAGCAGTTCGACCGTACCCATTTCGCGCATGTACATGCGCACCGGGTCAGTGGTGCGGCCAAACTCGCTGTCCACGGTAGACAGGGCGGCTTCCGCAGCTTCTTCAGCTTCTTCTTCGGTTGAGCCGGCAGGCGCGTTGGCAGTGATCAGCAGGGTTTCTGCATCGGGCGTCTGTTCGTACACGGCCACACCCAGATCGTTCAGGGTGATGATGACAGCGTCGAGTGTTTCAGCGTCGATCAACTTGTCGGGCAAGTGATCCGAGATTTCGCCGTGGGTCAGGTAGCCCCGAGTTTTGCCCAGCTTGATCAGTGCCTTCAGGCGCATGCGCCGCTTGAGCATGTCTTCTTCAGACAGCACCGTTTCATCCAGGCCAAACTCTTTCATCAAGGCGCGTTCTTTGGCCTTGCTGATCTTCATGCGCAGCGGCTTGACCTTTTCAGTCGTTTCAACCGCTGGCTCCTCAAATTCGGCCACTACATCGGACAGGTCCTCTTCGCCCTCGCCAGCCAGTGCTGCCTTGGGTTTGCGGCCACGTTTGGCGCCGCCTGAGGCAGAAGAGCTGTCAACAGCCGCGGGACTTTTAGGCGGACGACCAGGTTTTTTCTTCGACGGCGCATCTGCAACGGTTGCGGCGACGGGTTTGGCTTCGGGAACGGGCTTGAGAGGCACTAGGGAAACTTTCTTCTTTGACAAATCAGGTTTGGCAGCGGGTTTGATGCGGCTTTTATCAACCGGCGACCCAATGGAGGTGGTGGGCTTTTTGGTTTTTTCAACAGCTCCAGCTTTGCTGGTCG
>JANOLL010000445.1:0-4613 GCA_031419775.1 Polaromonas sp.
GATGGCGTGTTGCACCTGGTCTATCAAATGCCCATGGGCGTGCACAACGCCATGACGGCGCGCATCAAGTTGCTGGGCCGCATGGACGTGGTGGAAAAGCGCCGCCCGCAGGATGGCCGCATCAAAACCCGCAACCCGCGCGGCGATGAAATCGAGATGCGCCTGTCCACTTTGCCCACTGCATTCGGCGAAAAGATGGTGATGCGGATTTTTGATCCGGACACCACTGTCAAGGACCTTGATGCCCTGGGGTTCTCTGAGCATGACGCAGGGCGTTGGGAGCAATTGGTCAAACGGCCCTACGGCATTATTTTGGTGACCGGGCCAACCGGTTCAGGCAAAACCACCACGCTGTATTCCACCCTCAAACGGCTGGCTACCGAAGAGGTCAATGTCAGCACGGTTGAAGATCCGATCGAGATGATTGAGCCTGCTTTCAACCAGACGCAGGTTCAGCCGCATCTGGATTTCGATTTTCCTGAGGGCCTGCGTGCCCTGATGCGGCAGGACCCGGACATCATCATGGTCGGGGAGATTCGTGACCTGCAGACGGCCGAGATGGCGGTGCAGGCGGCGCTCACGGGCCACCTTGTTTTCAGTACTCTGCACACCAACGACGCGCCCTCGGCCGTCTCGCGTCTGATGGAGCTGGGTGTACCGCCCTACCTGATTAACGCCACCTTGCTGGGCGTGCTGGCGCAGCGGCTGGTGCGCACCCTGTGCAGCAGTTGCCGCGAAAAAGACGCCAATACCACGCGTGAAGGCCTGGCAGAACTGGTCAAGCCCTGGCAGCTCAATGGCGGCTTTCGGCCTTACAAACCGGTTGGCTGCGTGGACTGTCGCCTGACGGGCTATCGGGGGCGTATGGGCCTTTATGAATTGCTGACGGTGACCGAGGCGTTCAAGGATAAGGTCTCCAATGAGCCCAACATGGACGCGCTGCGCCGCCAGGCGGTAGCTGAAGGCATGCGCCCGCTGCGGCTGGCGGGAACGCTCAAAGTGGCGGCGGGACTCACCACCGTTGAGGAAATCCTGGCAACGACCCCGCCAATGGATTGAAGCTGGCGGTGCCAGCCTGAATACGGTCAGACAAGTCCGGTGGTGCAGGTCTGAAACGCAACCGGGCCGACTCGGCCCCAATCGCCTAAAAATCGATGTTTCTGGTGCCTCAAAATAGAAATGAATGCACACATGTAGGTGAAAGCCACATGGTCCAAGGGGTTGGAACTATGCACAATCGGACACTAACTTTTCTTTCTCAGGAGACAAGCCGTGCATATTAAGAGTCAAAAAGACTTTTTTTCAGGCCTCATGTTTATGGGTGTCGGGGTAGCGTTCGCATGGGGTGCGACCACCTACAACGTTGGCAACGGTGCCCGGATGGGTCCTGGCTACTTCCCGCTCATGCTGGGCGTCCTGTTGGCCGTTTTGGGTGCGGCAATCACCTTCAACTCCCTGGTGGTCGAAACCGTGGGCGGTGACAAGATTGGCAAGTGGGCCTGGAAGCCACTGCTGTTCATCATTCTTGCCAACCTCATTTTTGGGGTGCTGTTGGGCGGGCTACCCAGTATCAAATTGCCGCCCATGGGCATGATTGTGGGTATTTATGTCCTGGTCTTCATTGCCAGCATGGCGGAGGAGGGCTGGAAAGTTAGAAACACCGCCATTTTGGCGACCGTGCTGGCCATCGGCAGTTACCTCGCCTTTGTGGTCGTACTCAAGCTTCAGTTTCCGGTGTGGCCAACCTTTATCACGGGCTAAGGATAAAAAATGGATCTGTTTTCAAATCTTGCTTTGGGTTTTGGCGTGGCCTTCACGCCAATCAACCTTCTCTACGCCTTTGCCGGCTGTATGCTGGGTACCCTGATCGGCGTGCTGCCCGGGATTGGTCCGGTGGCGACCATCGCCATGTTGCTGCCCGCCACCTATGCACTGCCACCGGTGTCGGCACTCATCATGCTGGCCGGTATTTATTACGGCGCGCAATACGGTGGCTCCACCACTGCGATTTTGGTGAACCTGCCGGGCGAGTCGTCTTCAGTGGTGACCTGTATTGACGGCTACCAGATGGCCCGAAAAGGGCGAGCGGGTCCGGCGCTGGCGGCGGCGGGCATGGGTTCGTTTTTTGCCGGTTGCGTCGGTACGCTGATTCTGGCCGCCTTCGCGCCACCATTGACTGAACTGGCCTTTAAATTCGGCCCTGCCGAGTACTTTGCCCTGATGGTTTTGGGCCTGATTGGTGCCGTCGTGCTGGCATCGGGCTCGCTGCTCAAGGCAATCGCCATGATCGTGCTGGGTTTGTTGATGGGCCTGGTTGGCACCGACGTGAATTCGGGTGTCGCCCGTTTCAGTTTTGACATCCCCGAGCTGACCGATGGCATCGGGTTTGTGGTGATTGCCATGGGCGTTTTTGGTTACGGTGAAATCATCAGCAATCTGGCGGTGCACTCCGATGACCGGCAAGTCTTCACGGCCAAAGTCACCGGTCTGTTCCCAACCAAGGAAGATTTCAAGAACATGGCTCCGGCCATGTTGCGTGGCACCGCGCTCGGTTCTGCCCTGGGTATTTTGCCGGGTGGTGGTGCACTGCTGGCGGCCTTCGCTGCCTATGCGCTCGAAAAGAAAATGAAAATGAAGCCGGGCGAAGTGCCATTTGGCCAGGGCAATATTCGTGGGGTGTCGGGCCCTGAGTCGGCTAACAACGCCGGCGCGCAGACGTCGTTTATTCCGCTGCTCACCCTGGGTATTCCGCCTAACGCCGTGATGGCGCTGATGGTCGGTGCCATGACGATTCACAACATTCAGCCCGGCCCTCAGGTCATGACCAGCAATCCCGAATTGTTCTGGGGTCTGATTGCCTCCATGTGGATTGGCAATGCCATGTTGGTCATCTTGAACCTGCCACTGATCGGCATGTGGATCAAGCTGCTCACCGTGCCCTACCGGTACCTGTTTCCCTCCATTGTGCTGTTCTGCGCCATCGGCGTGTATTCAACCAACAACAACACGTTTGACATCTGGACCGTGGGCATTTTCGGATGCATTGGCTACCTGTTTGTCAAATTGGGGTGTGAGCCGGCTCCCCTTCTGTTGGGGTTTATCTTGGGTCCCATGATGGAAGAAAACCTGCGTCGAGCATTGCTGCTTTCCAGGGGTGACTGGAGCGTTTTTGTGACGCGTCCGCTGTCTGCCGGTTTGTTGGCGGCAGGTGCCCTGATGCTGATCATCGTCCTGTTGCCTTCAGTCAAACACAAGCGGGAAGAAGCTTTTGTAGAGGACTGAGCAAGCCGCTTCGGCGGCTAGTCCACATCACAAGGCGCCTCCAGGCGCCTTTTCCTTTTTGTGGCCAGTCAAACTGGTCTTCGCGCTGCGCGACAATCAGGCAAAAAGGTTTTTTTCATGTCTCTGAGTCAGTATCTTCCGCGTCATTCGCTCCACAACGAAGTTCACGCCCGACCACCCGAGGCGCTCGCCGCACCGCTTGCCATCACCCACGTGGTCATGCTGGCCGATCTGGAGCAGCGTGAAGCAAGTCGGCGCCACCTCGCCGAACTGTTACGCAACCAGCATCTGCCACTGCCCGATGCGGCTTCTACCCACATCCGTATGGACATGGGACCGTACCGCATTCGGTGGGAGCTGCACACCGAATTTGTGACCTGGACCTTCTTTCGTCCCTTAGATGCCACCCTGCTGGAGGTCGTGGACCCGGCTACTGCCAATCAGGTGGTGCCGCAAGACTGGTTCCATGCCTTGCCGGGAAAGTGCCTGGCCAGTGTGCAGCTCTGGGTCTTGCCAGCTAGCACTTCTCGCACCGATGAACTGGCGCGTGGCTTGCTGCAGGATGATGCCCTCGTGGCGTCAACCGTGGCAGACGGTTATGGCGAGATCTACACCGACTTTGCGATCCATGCAGACGGTTTTTCGCGCATGCTGTTGCTCGCCGGTGGCGTGGCGCCGCGACGCCTGGGCCGTCTGGTGCAGCAGTTGCTGGAGATTGAAACTTACCGCATGGCGGCGCTGCTGGGTCTGCCGGCAGCACGCGAGGGCGCAGGCGTATTGGCCAGTGCAGAACGCGAACTCGCAGAACTGGCGGAATCCATTCGAAGCGCAAGCCGGGACGAAGAGCCGCAGTTGCTGGATAGATTGACCCGGCTGGCCGGTCAGGTAGAAAGCCAGTACGCCACCAGTCATTCAAGATTTTCAGCCAGCAGTGCCTATTTTGAGTTGGTGGACAGACGCATCGATGACATAGCCGAGTCCCGCTTGGCGGGTTTGCAGACCATACGGGAATTCATGGACCGGCGACTCAGTCCCGCGCGCAGCTCCTGCCAGTGGGCAACCCGTCGCCAAGACGCCTTGTCGCAACGCGTCTCACGCATGAGCAATCTGCTGCGGACGCGGGTGGAGATTGAGCAGCAACAAAGCAGTCAGGCCTTGCTGGGTGCCATGAATCGCCGGCAGGGCTTGCAACTCAAACTGCAGTCCACGGTAGAGGGGCTTTCTGTGGCGGCGATCACCTATTACATCGTGGGGCTGGTGAGCTACCTGGCGAACGGCCTGCAGGGGCTGGGCTGGCCCTACAGCGCCAAGTCCACCGCCGCTGGCGCGAT
>JANOLL010000446.1:0-7851 GCA_031419775.1 Polaromonas sp.
AGTTTCTTAATGCTGCGGGTTACCCGGCGACATCCGTTTTGCCCGCCAGTTACCGGCAAACGCCAGCGACCCCACTGGTCGCCGTCGCACCGGCCACACCAGCCGGGCCAGCAGCCGCGCAGTCTGGCGGTAATCCGTCAGGCGCCACGCTAGCACCCGCACGAGCTGCGCCGGTGACCACCAATCCATCCGGAATTCGCTTCTAGCCAGCCGTGCCGCGCGAGTCAAAACGATAGCGTTTTGACCCCATCCGGCGTGCCAAGGAGACAGACCTGGGCTTTTTGATACGCGAAAATTCCAACGGTAACGACTCCGGGCCACTGGTTAATACGGGATTCCCAAGCCAGCGGATTGTCAATCTTCAAGCCCGTCACATCCAGAATATGCTGGCCGTTGTCGGTGACCAGAGGCCGATTGTCCTGCAGCCGCAGCACTGCGCTACCACCAAGTGATTCAAACTCTCGTGTAATGCGCCTCACAGCCATGGGAATCACCTCGACAGGCAGCGGGAATCGCCCCAAAGTTAATACCAGCTTGGACTCGTCAGCGATGCAAACAAATTGGCGTGACTGGGCGGCGACAATTTTTTCGCGCGTCAGCGCCGCCCCACCGCCCTTGATCATGTAGCCGGCGTGATCTATCTCGTCTGCGCCGTCGATGTAAACGGCCAGCTCATCGACTTCTGTAGCCTCAAACACCCGCATGCCGATGGCCTGCAGGCGCTGGGTAGATGCTAGAGAACTGGACACTGCGCCCGCAATCTGCGCTTTCATACCGGCCAGTGCGTCGATGAATTTATTGACAGTTGAGCCGGTTCCAACGCCGACAATGCTGCCGGGTTGAACATATTGAAGAGCGGCTTGGCCCACCGCGGTTTTAAATTCGTCTTGGGTCATATTGGGCTGGCAGGGGTTCGGTTGCGTCAGCAGGTCTTTTGAGACAATACAGCCCCAACTGCCTGAACTGCTCGAATTATCCGATGTCCCTGATCCCCTACGCCTTGGCCCGTCCCTTTTTGTTCGGGCTGGACCCTGAAACCGCCCACGACCTGACTTTGGCCTCGCTGGCCCGAACCCAGGGCACTCCGCTGGCGCTTGCTTATGGTTCCAATCGGATTGAAGACCCGATCAAGCTGGCGGGTCTGACCTTTCCCAATCGGGTCGGCCTTGCCGCCGGGCTGGACAAGAACGCCCAATGCATCGACGGCCTGGCCGCCATGGGATTTGGTTTTGTTGAAGTCGGAACCGTGACCCCCAAAGCGCAAGCAGGCAATCCCAAGCCGCGCATGTTTCGGCTACCCGAGGCCCAAGCTCTGATCAACCGCCTGGGGTTTAACAACCAGGGGCTGGACGCTTTCTTGGCCAATGTGCAGCGCTCACGGGTTCGCAAGCAGGCCGCCCCCATGCCTCTGATACTTGGCCTGAACATCGGCAAGAACGCCGCGACTGCTATCGAACAAGCCGTCGATGACTACATGATCTGCCTGGAAGGGGTCTATCCGCATGCTGATTACGTGACGGTCAACATTTCCAGTCCCAACACTCAAAATTTACGCGCGCTGCAGGCCGACCAGGCCCTGGATCACTTGCTGGAAGCTTTGCAAGCCCGCCGCGAAGCACTGGCCCGGCAGCATGGCAAACGCGTTCCGATGTTCGTCAAGATTGCACCGGATCTGGAAGAGGCCCAAGTGGCGGTGATCGCTGCCACCCTCAAGCGGCATGCCATGGACGGCGTTGTCGCCACCAACACCACCTTGAGTCGCGAGGCCGTGAAAGGTCTGCGTCACGCCGAAGAAGCGGGTGGCCTGAGTGGCGCGCCGGTCCGGGAGGCCAGCAACCGGGTGATCGGCCAACTGCGCGCAGCGCTGGGCCCGGGCTTCCCCATCATTGGCGTGGGTGGCGTCATGTCTGGTACCGATGCCGTTTCCAAGATCAGGGCTGGTGCGGACGTGGTGCAAATCTACACCGGCCTTATTTACAAAGGACCGGCGCTGGTCACCGAGACAGCGTCAGCGGTTAAAAATTTTCGCCCGGCATGAAGAAGCAATAAGCGATTCGGTCAGCGTCAATGGAGCTTTATTTGTTACATTTTCAGGAGCGTTGAGCTGACGTGGCGGCCGATTGCCAGGCAACTCGTCAGACCCGGTGATTCGATGCCGAAAAGATTGACCAGACCCGGCAAACCATGATCAGCCGGACCCTGGATCACAAAATCAGCAGAGGGCTGGCCCTGCGCATGGATTTTGGGACGAATGCCTGCGTAAGCCGGCTGCAGGGCGCCATCTGGCAGTGCGGGCCAATACTTTCTGATTTCGGCATAAAAAGCCTCGCCGCGCCCTGCATCCACACCTAAATCGTCGGGTGAATCGACCCACTGCACGTCGGGTCCAAACTTGACCTGGCCGCCCAAATCAATCGTGGCGTGCACGCCTAGCCCAGCCGCCTCGGGAACCGGATAGATAAGCCGGGCAAACGGCGACTTGCCTGGACAACTGAAGTAATTGCCCTTGGCGTAATAGCTGGGCGGCACGTGCCTTAACGCCAATCCGGTAATGCGCCGCGCCAGCTGCGGAGCCTGCAACCCGGCCGCGTTGACGACGCTGCGGGCCAGCAACTCGGTGCCATCATTTGCTATTAAATGTATAGCATTATGTGAGCATTCTGCGTGGCTTAAACACGAATTCAATACCACCATGCCGCCCGCGTGCTCAAGCTCGCCCTGCAAGGCCAGCATGAGCGCGTGGCTGTCGACAATGCCCGTGCTGGGTGAATGGATGGCAGCGACACATTCAAGCTCGGGTTCCAGCGCACGCGCCTGCGCGCGGCTGAGCAGCGTCAGATCGTGGACACCGTTGGCGACCGCGCTGGCGATGATGCCCTGCAAAAGTGCCAATTGCGAAAATCTGGTCGCCACAATCAGCTTGCCGCAGCGGCGATGCCCGATGCCACGACTCTGGCAATAGTCATAAAGCATCTGTCGGCCCGATACGCACAAACTGGCTTTGAGCGAGCCTTGCGGGTAATAGATGCCGGCATGAATCACCTCGCTATTGCGCGAGCTGGTCCCGGTGCCAATGGCTGCTGCGGCCTCCAGCACCATCACCTCCCGGCCTTCGAGCGCCAGCGCGCGTGCAATCGCAAGACCTACCACGCCGGCGCCCACCACGACGCAATCGACCTGATCCACTAGGCGGGTACCTCCACTCGGGGCGGATCAGTGTGCAGCAGCCCGTCTTTATAAGTGCAAAAACCGGCCTGCGGCACATCTACACCGGTGCAAAGTTCAGTCACTTCTCTATTCAAATCAAACTGGGCCATGGCTTGGATTGTGACGGCATCGATGCGTTGCTTAGGTAATGGTCCAATCCCAAGGTTTATCCTACAAGGCGATTCTGCGAATTCTTACATCTACCAGGCTCACGCAGGCCTAAAGTCAAAGCTTTAGCGCTATCTCATTCCGCATCTGGACATGCATGGCGAGACCGAAAAACCCATTCCACATTAAGGACTCCAAATGACAACCATCTCTCGTTTGTCGCTACTCAAGCATTCCAGGGGCCCTGGCCTGGGGCTTGCCCTTTGCGCATTGGTCTTGTCTGTGGGCGCACAGGCGCAAACGGGCAACCCGACCCGTACGAGCAGTGGCACTTCGATGTATGGATTGGGCTCCAGCTATGTCGGCCTGAATGCAGGCCGCTCCAACTTTAGCCTTAACAATGGCGCGGGTGGCTTCTCGGCAGACAAGCGGGCCAATGCCTACAACCTGTATGGCGGAGGTTATTTCAATGACAACCTGGGCGTGGAACTGGGCTACGCCGACTTCGGCCGAATCAACCGCGCCGGGGGGACCACGCGTGCACAAGGTTTTAATCTGAGCCTGATCGGAAAGGTACCGGTAGCGTCGTCTTTCAACCTGCTGGGTCGCCTCGGAACCACCTATGGCCGGACCGATGTCACCGCATCCCCGGCCTCTGGCGTTGCGACTGGCCGTGAAAACGGCTTTGGGGTGTCTTACGGTGTCGGCGCTGAATACCTCTTCAACTCCACCTTGTCAGGCGTGCTGCAGTATGACGAGTACCGTCTGAAATTTGCTGGCGCGGGCAGGGAAAGAGTCAACACCACCAGCCTGGGTCTACGCTACCGCTTCTAACTGGGCAGCGCGGGCGGCAATCATGGCGTCGGGACATCAGCGCATCTGAATCGAGCCAGAGACATTGACTGTCACCGTGCTTTTTCCTGCTTCGACCGGGATCGGCGATTCACTGGAGTCGCTCCTGGCCTGCATGGACATTGCCCGCGGACGGGGAACGAAGCCTTGATCGCTGGCACTGACTGCGACCTCACGCAGGCCATAGCCGCTGAACCCAAAGCTTTTTGCAATCTCCAGCGCCTTGCCCTTGAAGCGTTCGATAGCCAGTACCTGCGCTTCCGTTTCGACGCGGCCACGCTGCTCGCGGCTCAAGCCGAAACTCACGTTTCCCAGAGTCAAGGTCTGGATTTTTCCGGCGGTGGCCGTGATTCGCGTGAAGTCGCGGCCTTCGAGGACCAGTTCGGTACTGCCCTGCCAACCGATGATCCGGTTGTCCTTGCCGTAGCGCGGATACAGGCTGAAATTACCGGTACGCACGTCCATCTGGCCCGGCGTCGATCCGAGTTGAGCCTGCTTGGCCTGTGTCAGGGCGGCGTCGAGAGCCTGTTTGAGCTGGGTCTGCACGGTAGCAGCGTCAGCGCCGCTTTGGGTGGTGTTCAACGCAATGGCCAGGAGGTCCTGCTGGACGTCGATTGAAGCACTGCTAGACAACTGCGCAACGTTTTGCACAACCTCACCGCGCAAGGACTGAGCAAAAACAGATGAGGCACTTGACCACAAAATACAGGCGCTGAAAAAAGTGAGAATTCTGATTGGCGGCATCGCGAGCTCTTTGAACATTCAAAGAGCACAGCGTAACCCATCGTCCCGCGCACGTGCATTGGCAATGACAGATCCCAAGACGTTCAGTCACACCGCAACTTATGTAACAGTGTGTCAAAGTGATGTGAAAAAGCCATTCCTTACCTTTTCAGCCCGCAAAATAGCTCTGTTACAAATACCAAAAACACCATGACACCAGCCAGCACCACCACCCGAGCCGACAAAATCCTGATACTGGACGATGACGCGCGAATACGCGACCTGTTAAGACGCTATCTTGCGCAAGAAGGTTTTGAGGTCATCCTTGCCGAAGACAGCAAAGCCCTCAACCGGATCATGCTTCGCGACGCGGTAGACCTGATCGTGCTGGACCTGATGATGCCTGGCGAAGATGGCCTGTCCATCTGCCGCCGACTGCGGGCCGCCAACGACCGCACCCCCATCATCATGCTGACTGCCAAAGGCGAAGACGTCGACCGCATTGTGGGTCTGGAAGTGGGAGCCGACGACTATCTGTCCAAGCCCTTCAACCCACGCGAGCTGCTGGCCCGCATTCACGCGGTGCTACGGCGGCGGCCGGCGGCTGAGGTTCCGGGTGCGCCATCGATTGACCAGGAAATCATCACCTTCGGGCCCTTTTCCTTTGACATGGGCTTGCGAACGCTGCACAAAAGCGGCGAAGAACTACCGCTGACGACGGGCGAGTTCGCCATGCTCAAAACGCTGGTGCGTCACCCGCGTCAACCGCTCTCGCGAGAAAAGCTGGCCCAGCTTGCGCGCGGCCGTGAATTTGAGCCCTTTGACCGAAGCCTGGATGTCCAGGTTTCGCGGCTGCGCAAGCTGATTGAAGTTGACGCAGCGGCCCCGCGCTACATTCAGACGGTCTGGGGCGTTGGCTACGTCTTTGTACCGGATGGCACCAGTTGAGCTTGCAGTCCGATCTTTGGGCATCTTGAAAGCCGGATACGGGCAGACTTTTATCATGCTGCTTTAACCCTCAGGCCGCTGTGGAAACATCCGCTAATATCACCAATCCTGCGCTGCTGGAAACCGCTCCAGCGCCGCTGGACAGTCGCCCTCACCTGGGTTTCAGCCTGTTTTGGCGGACTTTCCTGTTTCTGGCGCTGCTGCTGTTCGGCTCTATCGTGGCCTGGTTGCAAACCTTTCGTGCCCTCGAATCCGAGCCGCGCGCGATTCAAAGTGCGCAGCAGTTGGCCTCATTGGTCAATTTAAGTCGCGCGGCGCTTCGTTATTCAGACGCGATTGCCCGCCTGTCGTTGATCAAGACCCTGGCAGACGAGGAGCGGGTGCGCATTTCCCAGCACACCCCCAAAGACCGTTTTGATCTTTACCAAAGTGATGAACTGGGCCAGCGCATTTCCGAAGAACTTAAAAACCGCTTGGGCAAGGACACCCTGGTCGCCAGCTCTGTCAATGGCGAAAAAGGGTTGTGGGTCGGTTTTTCCATCGATGGCGATGCCTACTGGCTCCAAACCGACCTGTCAAGAATCGGCCCGTCCCGGGGCAGCATCTGGTTCATCTGGCTGATCACCGCCGCCGTTTTGTCACTGGCCGGCGCAGCCTTCATGGCACGATTGATTAACCGACCCCTCAAGCAGCTCTCGTTTGCCGCCAGTCGCATGCGTGACGGTGACTTTGACGCCAGCCTGCTGGATGAAAAAGCGGCCACCAGCGAGATCCGCGAGGTCAACATCGGCTTTAACCGCATGGCCGAGCAGCTGTCCAAGGTTGAGCAAGATCGGGTCATCATGCTGGCGGGTATTTCGCATGACCTGCGTACGCCGCTGGCACGCCTGCGGCTCGAGACCGAAATGAGCGTGGCGGACGAAGACGCACGGGCTCATATGGCGGCCGATATCACGCAGCTTGACGCCATCATCGACAAATTTCTGGACTATGCGCGCACCGATCCGGCACGCCTGGGCCCGGTGTCGCTCAATGCCGTTGTCGATGCAGCGGTCTATGCGGTCGCCGACTATGACGACATGCGCATCACGCTCAATATTCCGGACAACTTGGATGTGCTGGCCGATGAGATCGAGCTGCTGCGTATCATCTCCAATCTGATCGAAAACGCTCGCCGCTATGGCAAGTCGCCCGACACCGGCATCGCCCTGGTAGAGATCTCTGCCAAAACGCGCGATCAGTGGGTTCTCATCAAGGTCCGCGACCACGGCCTGGGCGTGGCACCTGAGGCTCTGCCCAAACTCACCCGACCCTTTTTCAGAGGCGATGCTGCCCGGACCGCTGCCACCGGAGCAGGCCTGGGACTGGCGATTGTTGAAAAAACTATCCAACGCATGGGCGGAATATTCGGGCTTGCCAACACCGCGTCAGGCGGTCTGGCGGCCCACATCAAGCTGCGAAGAAGTTAATCGCCAAGACTTGCCTGTCGGCACCACTCAGCTCCTGGATTTTCGTGTCTTTTCGGGCCGCAGCACCCGAATTCATTGGATTTTTTGCTATTATTTAAATAGCATTATGCAGTTGGCCCGCACAGTAGCACAACAGCTCGGGCTTCCATGCTGAGACCTTCGCCGACTGGTCCCAGTTTTTCGGCCGTCTTGGCCTTGACGTTGACACAGGACACTTCAAGACCCAGGGTTTGGGCAATCCGTTCGCGCATCGCCGGAATATGGGGAGCGAGTCGGGGCGCCTGGGCAATCACCGTGCTGTCGATATTGCCGATCTGGTAGCCACGGCTGGCCAGCAAGCGATGGGTTTCAGTCAGCAAGACCAAAGAGTCCGCCCCTTTAAAGCGCACATCCGTATCTGGGAAATGGGTACCGATATCGCCCAGGCCAGCTGCACCCAGCAGGGCGTCAATGATGGCATGCAGCAGAACGTCGGCATCCGAATGGCCCAGCAGCCCAACGCTGTGCGGCACCTCAATGCCGCCCAGGATGAGCTTTCGTCCCG
>JANOLL010000447.1:0-2268 GCA_031419775.1 Polaromonas sp.
AGCCTGCGTGATGGTGTCTTGATTCAGGTTGCGCAATTGGTGATCTCCTTGGACTCAAAGCCACAGCATAGACTTTAAGCAGGACCCCGTCGTTTGGGTAGGCGGTGCGCGTAAATTAGTTTTCCATCCTGCGGAACAAACAGCGCCAGAAATGGCATGTTCAGAAGGCGCGGGCTCGGATTCTCAAAGTACAAAAATCTGGCCGCTTATTGCGCGGAGATTGTCGATATGGTGATGGACACCCGCTCGGGCGCTGTTCAGGTCGAGTGGGCCTGGTCTGCCGCGGACGCAGGCCGGGTGATCAACCCTTCATGAAGCCATGCCCTTTACCCCGGAGCGTGTCAAGCAGGCACTGGTCGCCTAGGGTCGACGCGCAGGGCATCGCGGCGGAGAGAGCCGCCCACCACTTTGTATGATCGGTTGACGCAGCCCGCCTCATGGGTGCGGGACGTGAATCACAAACAGTGTGGCTGGAGACGCGCGTGGACCGCTGGACGGAAATTGAATTATTGGTGCAGGTTGCCGAAACCGGCAGCTTGAGCCGTGCTGCCGAGGCGCTTGATTTGTCTAATGCGGCGGCCAGCCGGCACCTGTCTGCGCTCGAATCACGTCTTGGTGCCCGGCTGGTGGAACGCAACACCCGCAGGCTCTACCTGACCGACACCGGTCGCGAGTTTTTCAGTCGCGCCAAGGGCATACTGGCCGATCTCAAGGATGCCGAGTCGGCGGTGAACGCCACCGCCCTGAACCCGACCGGTGTGCTCCGGATTTCGGCTTCGCTGTCCTTCTCGCTGCACCATGTAGCTCCGCTGCTGCGTGACTACACCCAGCGCTATCCGCATGTCACGGTACATATTGAAGCTGCCAACCGTTATCTGGACATCATTGACAACAACATCGATGTGGCGATTCGCACCCGCGAAATAGAGCCTGATTCCAACATCACCATTCGCCGCCTCGCCGAAACCCGACGCATCCTGACCGCATCGCCGCGCTATCTTTCACAATTCGGACGACCTCGCACACTGGAAGATCTGCAGCAGCACAAAATGCTGATTTACACCCACGCCAACAATCCCAATGAACTGCGTTTTGTTCGTGAGGGACAAACCCGGACTATCTCGGTCACCGGCCTACTCGACGCTAACGACGGCCAGATTCTGCGCGTGGCGGCGCTCGATGGTTTAGGAATTCTGGTGCAGCCCTCGTATATCGTCTACGACGACATCGTGGCCGGGCGACTGGTCCCGATTCTCGATGAATGGGACCTGCCGCGCCTGACCATCAACCTGGCCTACCCGAGCCGCAAACATCTGTCGGCCAAGGTTCGTACCTTCATCGATTTCATGGCTGAGCACTTCATCAAGATGGACTACGAGCGCAAGTGGACCGGGCGATTCGGGGCCTATTGATCGCTAAAAGTGCCGCGACGGCCAAGCGCAGGCCTACATCACTTTGTCGGTGATGGTCTGGGCGTAGGGAACTGAGTCCTTGAAAGAAGGACGTTGCTCCAGGCGATCGCTGAACCCAGCCAGATTGGGGTATTTTTCACGCCAGGGCAGCTCTTGAAAGCGTACAGACAGATAACCCACCGCTGTGCCCACTGCGATATCCCCCAGACTGAAGCTATCACCCACCGCCCAGCGTTGTGATCCCACCATTTTTGCCATTTCTGCAAGGCCGCCATCGATTTTGCGTCGCTGACGTGCCAACCATTCCGGACTCCCGCCTCCGGCCCGTTTTTTCTCGAACAAGGTGAGCACCACGGCATCGCACACCCCGTCGCACAGTACCTCCAACTTGCGCGCCGCAAGCTGACCATCGATGTCGTGCGGGAGCAGGGGTTGCTGAGGGTACTTCAACTCCAGGTACTGCAGGATATAGCTCGACTCATAAACGCTCGACCCATCTTCCAAAATGAGAACCGGGAGCTTTTCGAGCGGGTTGTACCGCGGGGTGCAGGTGGTGCTGTCCCAGGGCACTTCGGTCAATAGCTCGAATGGCAGCGCCTTTTCTGCAAGGGCGATGCGCACCTTGCGCGCATTGGGACTGGGTGTGGCACTGATGAGCTTGAACATGCTGGTTCTCCTGTGATGTTTGGGCGCTATCAGGATGATGCCACTGGCGCACGCCCGGACCCCTGGCAATCTTCACTCCTGTTTGATGTTGCCGTCCCGTATGACCTTCCCCCACTTGCCGACTTCTGCCTTGATTTAAACCTTGATGCAAACCGCAAACTCTTCAGAACCCTCACCACCCAGGTCATAA
>JANOLL010000448.1:0-1506 GCA_031419775.1 Polaromonas sp.
CTGGAAAAGATTGCTGTGCCGGCTGATACGAAAATCGAAGGCCTGGTGGGCATTGGCCCCTTCGGCGCAGGCGCGACACCCGAAGGTTTCAATATCGCAGTCGAACTGAAAATCAATGTCCCCGGCATGGACAAAGCCGCAGTCCATGCACTGGTCGAGAAGACACACAAGGTGTGCCCTTACTCCAACGCCACCCGCGGCAACATTGACGTCACGCTGACAGTGGTTTAAGTCCCTTCCGACCTGAGCACGAAGTCGGACATCGGGCGGCGTAGACTCATCAGTCGCGCCGCTTTTTTTTATGGCCCGGCCAGTTCCGCGCTCCGACCATAAGAAGACAATGGAGGTATGAATCAGCCCTTCGCGCCGAGCAGCCCGGACATTGCCCACGCCTACGAGCCCCTGACGCCTGATGTGGTTCTGGACGCCCTGGCCAGTGTGGGTCTGGTCGGTGATGGCCGCCTCATGGCGCTGTCGAGCTATGAAAATCGGGTCTATCAGGTGCATCTTGAAAACAGCGTTGGCCAAGCCGACGCCGCAGGAGATGTGGTGGTTGCCAAGTTTTATCGGCCGGACCGCTGGAGTGACGAGCAAATCATCGAAGAACACGCCTTCTCCGCCGAGCTGATGGCAGCGGAAGTGCCCGTGGTCGGCCCGCTGGTGCTGCACAGCCACACGCTGCATCATTTTGGTGGCTTCGGTTTTAGCGTGTCACCGAGTCGGGGCGGCAGACGACCAGAACTCGACAACCCTGAGGTACTGGCCTGGATTGGCCGCTTCCTGGCGCGCATTCACACTGTCGGTAGCGCCAAGCCTTTTGACCATCGCCCGGCGCTGAACCTCCAGACGTTCGGCATCGCATCGAGCCAGGTTTTGTTGGATGGAGGCTACTTGCCGCTGGACATGGAATCGCGCTGGCGCAGAGCATTCGAGGAAGCCATTCAAACCGCTCAGGCCGTCTTCGAAAGTGTTGCTGAGTTCAAGACACTCAGACTGCACGGCGACTGCCACCCTGGCAATATTTTATGGACACCGGAAGGTCTGCAGGGTGCGGGTCCCCATTTTGTAGACCTTGACGACGCGCGCAGTGGTCCAGCCGTTCAAGACCTTTGGATGTTGTTGTCCGGTGACCGCCAGCAATGCACACGGCAGCTGGGCGCACTGGTTGATGGCTACGAGGAATTTCGTGCGTTCGACCGGTCCGAGCTCGCGCTGATCGAGCCACTCCGCACCCTGCGTCTGGTCCATTACAGCGCGTGGCTGGCCCAGCGCTGGCACGATCCGATTTTTCCGATCAACTTTCCGTGGTTTGGCTCCAGCGATTACTGGAAGGGCCAGGTGGATATGCTGGAAGAGCAGAACGAAGCGATGCAGGAAAGCCCGCTGGTGGTTTGACGGGTGTTATTCCATTTCCAAATCATTCGTGAACGCGAAGGCGAAGCGACGACAGTACAGACGTACGGCTAGCGAAGCCGACAAAGTGCACGGATGATTTGGACTTGGAAT
>JANOLL010000449.1:0-3050 GCA_031419775.1 Polaromonas sp.
TAGCTGGCGCCTGGCGCTGGCGACGTAAGCTTTGACTTCGTTCTCGCCAGCACCACTTTCCAGAAGCTCTTGGCCGATGGCCGCCTCATAGTCAGCAATTGATGGTCGGTTTTTCAGCGGTTCAGATGACTCCACCTCCCATTTGGAAACCCCAGCTATTCCCTCAAAGTTGGCATCTTTTATGGTGGCCAGCAAGGCAAGGGTTTCACGGTGGTTGGTTGTAGGGTTCAAGGCAAGCCACAGTTCGCCCGTTTGGGTCACGACGCCAGCAAGCGCCGAGTCGGGATTAGGCCAGGCAGTTGGGTGTGTGCGTGACCAGGTCTTGCCGGCATCTTCGGTGCTTGAGCCCATCAGCGCGGTTGCCTGCCCTGACCGCATATAGACCTGCGCCTTGTCTGGCCCTGTCACTAGAACAACCGGCTGCAAGCTGGTCTGGCTTGCGGGAATCCGGACTTTGTCGACTACCTTGCCCTGGCCATCAAGCCGCAGGAGTTCAGCAAATTTGCTGATGAATTCGTGATAAACCGGCAAGCCCATCTGACCGTTTGCGTAGGCGATAGGCGCACCTTTGACCAACGTGCTGATATTAAGAAAAGGCGAGGTGACCAGTCGCTGCGGCATGCTCCAACTGGCCCCTTCATCCTGGGAGCGGGACCATGTGATGGCACTACCTGCCCACCCGCCAAGGGAAACATTGACCATCCACAGCATCAGCGAGCCGTCCGGGGCGCGGGCAATCACCGGATTGCCGATCTTTTTGACGTAGCGCCAAAGTCCGCGCTCAATTTGATGGCGATCGAACACAGTACTTTCGGCGCCCCAGCGCGAGGTGCTGTGGTCCAGCACAGCGGTCTGGATGGTGACATCCGCTGCGCCTTCACGCGAGCCCGAAAACCAGACGGCACGCAAGTCTCCGTTCTGCAATTCGACCAGCGACGCCGCGTGCACAGCCCGGCCTGGCACGGTCGACGCAAACTGCGCATTAAAACGGAAGCCACCTTCAGGTGGGGGCTGCCGCGGTGCGGATAACGGCGGTGCGGTCGTACTGTAATTAGCCGCCGCTGGCAACGCCGGGCGTGGCACGGTCGCAAATGTGGTGGCCGATTTCTGATCGATGATCTGGTTGAGGGTCTTCCAGGCAGCCAGACCGAAAGCTATTAGCACCAACAGCGCAAGCCAGCGATTTGGAACGCCAAACCTGCGCGGCGGGTAAAAAAGTCCGGATTTCAACTGCCTACCTGTTCTTCATCACTCGGCCTAGGTAGACGGACTGCCATCTCAATACGTGAGAAGCACCGCGCCCCAAGTGAAGCCGCCGCCCACGCCCTCGAGCATGAGGGTGTCCCCTTTTTTGATCTTTCCACCACGCACGGCAACATCGAGGGCAAGCGGTATCGATGCAGCGGAAGTGTTGCCATGCTGATCGACGGTGACAATCAGCTTTTCAAGCGGCAAGTTCAGCTTTTTGGCGGTGCTGTGCATGATCCGGATATTCGCCTGATGCGGAATCAGCCAGTCAATATCCGATTCTTGCAAGTTAGCTTTGAGTAAGACGGCTCGGGCGGCGGTCTCAAGCACGCTGACCGCCAGTTTGAACACCGCTTTGCCATCCATCTTGAGTAAGGGTTTGCCAAGAATCTGACCGCCCGATACATGGCCGGGCACGCACAGGATGTCGACATGCTTGCCGTCTGCATGCAGGTCACTGGCCAAAATGCCCGGCACGTCGGAGGCTTCCAGCACCACTGCGCCGGCTCCATCGCCAAACAGCACACAGGTGGTCCGGTCCGAAAAATCAAGAATGCGCGAGAACGCCTCGGAACCGATTACCAAGGCTTTGTTCGCCGTTCCCGTTTTGATCAGGGCATCCGCCACGGTGAGTGCATAAACAAATCCGCTGCACACCGCCTGCACATCAAAGGCCGGGCAACCGGCGATGCCCAGCTTGTGCTGGACCATACAGGCCACCGACGGAAAAACCATGTCGGGCGTGGACGTTGCAACAATGATCAGATCGATGTCGCCGGGCTGTAGACCTGCGGCTTGCAGTGCAGACTTGGCCGCTTCCACACCCAAATCGCTGCTGCAGACCTCTGGTGCCGCAAAATGCCGTGCGTAAATACCAGTGCGCTCGACAATCCAGTCGTCAGAGGTTTCCAAGCCTTTCACAGCTAACTCAGCAGCCAGGTCAGAGTTGGTCAGACGACGCGGCGGTAAGTAGCTACCCGTACCAGTGATGCGTGAATAGCGGGCCATCAATTGAAATCAGTCATCAGACAGAGTGTGGGTCGCTAATTCGGATACGCCAGGCAATGCCATGTCCGTTCGAGAACCTGATGGCGCCACCACCAACAAGGTGGCAGCCCTAGCGATGCGATGGCGTACTTTGGCGAGCAAATCGTTTCGAGCTGCATCATAAGCCCGATTCAGCGCCCTTTCGAATGCAAACGCATCGGCGGAGCCATGACTCTTAAAGACCAGTCCCTGCAAACCAAGCAGTGCGGCGCCGTTGTAGCGCCTGTGGTCAACACGCCGTTTAAAGGCATTTAACACCGGATACGCAACAATACCAGCAAGTTTCGTGAAAATGTTGCGAGAAAACTCAGCCTTCATAAACCCGCCAATCATGCTAGCAAGTCCTTCACTGGTCTTCAGCGCGACATTCCCGACAAACCCGTCGCAGACCACAATATCTGTGGTGCCCTTGAAGATATCGTTCCCCTCAACATTGCCATAAAAATTCAGCTCGCCGGAATTAGAAGCTGTTCGGAGCATTTCACCCGCTTTTTTAATGACTTCACTGCCTTTTATCGCTTCTTCACCAATATTGAGCAAACCGACGCTTGGGCTTTTGTTGTCTGAAATAGCGGCTACCAGAGCGGATCCCATCACCGCAAATTGCAGCAAATGTTCCTCGGTGCAATTGACATTGGCGCCCAAATCAAGCACAGTCGTCGCGCCGCCTGCAGCGTTAGGCAACTGCGTGGCAATGGCCGGTCGGTCAATGCCATCCATGGTTTTGAGAACGTACCGGGCAATCGCCATCAGGG
>JANOLL010000450.1:0-4482 GCA_031419775.1 Polaromonas sp.
GTCTCGCTCAGTCTGGCGATGTCCAGTTCTTGCGACAGCACCTCGCGGGTGGCCTGGTTCAACAGCAGATTGCTGCTGTCGTATTTCTGGAAAACATCATAAAACAGGCTGCTGGAAGCCTGCAGGTTTTTCAGGCTCTGCGGCGCGCCTGGATAGCCTGTAAAAATCAGGCCGGCGATCCGGGCAATTTCACGAAATCGCCGCCGCGCCAGCTCGGACGCGTTGAGCGACGCCATCACATCTTCGAGTAGCGAATCAGGTGAAAAAACTGCCTTGCTCACGACCGACGCATGACTGAAGGCCTCGGGGCTGAGCAGCTCGAAGCCGTAATCGTTGACCGAGATGCTGAAGGTAGTCGGCTGCACGCTGGCCAAGCGCCATGCCACCAGATTCGCCAGCCCCAGGTTGACCTGCCGACCAGCAAAGGGATAGACAAACAGATGGTGACCCTCTCGCGACAGATAGCTTTCGGCCAGCAGCGTACCAGGCAGCGGCAGGGCAGACAATTCGGCCTGAGTTTGCAGCATGGGACGGGCCGCTTCCAGTTCGGGCTCGCTGAACTCTCCGTCTTCGGCGAGTTGCATGAGGTCTAGCACCGCATCGGCCATTTCTGTTGAGAGCGGCATTTTTCCGCCATTCCAGCTTGGCACCGTCCCCTTGCTTTTGAGTGCCTTTTTTACCAGGGCCGTCATGTCGTGGACCCGAACCAGCTCCAGCAGGCGACCGGCAAAAACAAAGCAGTCTCCCTTGCGCAGGCGGGCTATGAAGCTTTCTTCGACCGTACCGATCTTGGCGCCGCGCAGGTACTTCACTTGCAGGCTGGCATCGCCCACGATGGTGCCAATTCCCATTCGGTGTCGACGCGCAATCCGAGCATCGGGCACATGGTAGGTGCCCTTGTCATCGGCCACGATGCGGTGGTAGTCCGGATAGGCCGTCAGGCTGCTGCCGCCGCGCTCACAAAAGGCCAGCGCCCAGTCAAACTCTTGCGGCGTGAGCTCGCGATAGGACCAGGCGGTTTTGACTTCGGCATACAAGGTGGCTGCGTTGAAACCGCCGCCCAGCGCCAGCGTCACCAGATGCTGCACCAGCACGTCGAGTGGCTTGTCTGGCACCAGTCTTTTTTCAATTCGACCGGCACGCGCTGCGCGTCGGGCGCCGGCAGCTTCGAGCAGTTCCAGCGTATTGGTCGGCACCAGCGTGATACGACTGGCCCGACCCGGCGCGTGACCGCTGCGCCCAGCGCGCTGGAGCAGTCGCGCCACTCCCTTGGCCGAGCCAATCTGCAGCACCCGCTCGACCGGTAAAAAATCGACGCCCAGATCGAGCGAAGAGGTCGCCACCACTGCGCGAAGTCGCCCTTCCTTGAGGTTTAACTCGACCCACTCGCGTACCGCTTTGTCCAGGCTGCCATGGTGCAAGGCGATATGACCAGCCCAGTCAGGTCTCGCCGCCAACAGCAGCTGGTACCAGATCTCTGCCTGCGAGCGCGTGTTGGTAAAGACCAGAGTGGTTCCCGACGCCGAAATTTCGTCCACCACCGCTTGCTGCATCCGTGCCCCAAGATGCCCAGCCCACGAATAGTTGCCCGGGTTGTCGGGAATCAGCGTGTCGACTACCAGCGTTTTGTTGACCTTGCCCTGGACAATGACAGGCTGGCTACCGGCTCCCGCACCTTCCGCAATCCCCTGCAAGGCCTGCGCCGCATAGGCCACGTTGCCAAGCGTTGCGCTCATGCCCCAGACCATCAGTTTTGGATTGAGCTGCCGCAGGCGGGCCAGCGCCAGTTGCAGCTGCACCCCGCGTTTGTTGCCCATCAGTTCATGCCATTCATCGACCACCACCACCTGTACCGTGGCGAGCTCCTGTTGTGCATGCATTCTGGCCAGCATCAGGCTCAGCGATTCGGGTGTGGTCAGCAGAGTGGTCGGCCAACGCAGGCTTTGCCGGGCGCGCTCGGCGCTGGCGGTGTCGCCGGTCCGCATGCCAAGCGTCCAATGTGGGGCCAGATCGGCCAGAGGGGCCTGCAACGCACGCATCGAGTCAGCGGCCAGGGCGCGCATAGGGGTGATCCAAAGTACGGTCAAGGCTGGTGCGGCGACCCGCTTGGCGGCTCGGGCGGGTGCCGCGGGTGAATCAATCGGACGCTGCGGGTTGACACCAGGGACGGCAAAGCGCTCAAGGATTCCCAGCCAGACGGCATAGGTTTTGCCCGCGCCGGTTGTGGCATGCAACAGGCCACCCCGACCCTGACGGATGGCGTCCCAGACTTCGGTCTGAAAGCCGAAAGCCGTCCAGCCTCTGGCGTCAAGCCAGGATATCAGCGCTGAAGCAGATGGCGACACGAGCGGTTTTAGGCGGTGATGATCCAGCCCTCGAGCGGATCCAGCCCAGCCGGCAATCCGTAGGCGGGCGCTCCACGCTCATGCTGGCCCTGCGCCCACGCCGCCTGCATCAGGCACAGCGTGGCATCGAGGCTGTCGCCTTTGGCATCATCGACCAGGCTGTCGCGCTGCGCGTGGGTCAGCTTGAGCCGCAACTGCAGCCGGGTTTGCCCATGCTCCAGTGCGGTGATCAGATCTTTGCGGGCGATCAGACGCTCGGGGGTTTGCTTCGCCTTGTCATCGCTTTTGTACGAGCGCTTGCCCAGCACTTCACGCGCCAGCAGACCGGGGTAGCCTTCCAGCGCCACCCGCTGGCGGTCCCCCTCATGCAAGCCCGGCAGATGTACCCCCGCACCGAGCAAAAGAGGTGCTCCAGCATGCAACATGAAGGCCACCGGCGGATTGACCCACTTCATTGACGGGCTCGAGCCAGCCGGCTTGTCAGCGGCCCGATGCGCGAATTTTTGGCCTGTTGGGCGCGCATCACAAAAGGCAGCAAAGCTCTGACGAATGTCTTGCCGACTGAGCGAAGCGTAGTGGGCCATGAGTTCGGGCCAGCGGGTCGGCCAGCCTAGATGCTCGACCAGCTCACGCGGCAAACCAAAGGGCAAATCAAACACGCCGAGCCAGCTCTCAGGCTGTCGCAAGCGGGCGTCAAAAGCTTCGAGCGACGCCACTTGCTCTAGTATTGATAGCTGAACCCGCCCGTTTTGACTGGACCCCCAGGCTAAAACAATCGGTTTTGCGCGGGTGGGGCTGCTGGAAAAATCACAGCCCAGCAACTTGGGCAGGGCAGACAAGGGGCGATGGCCTCAGGCGCTCAGGGCGGGGCTGGCGGGTCAGCCAGCGGTTCAGGAACGGCCGATGATGGACGCGGTGGCCATCAGTTCTTCAAGCAGCGCCAGTGACATCGTGCCGGACACGGCGTAAGGGTCCAGCTCTGGCTTTTCAGAATATTTAAGCAGGATGGAGGTGTTGAGCTTGGCCACATTGACCTGGCCCATGGTCCAGCCGCCAAAACGGCGTTCGGTAATCTCTTCATAGTGCAGCAACACCACGTCCTTATGGCGCGTGTCTTTCTGGATGTGGCCGTAGAGCTCGCTGACTTGCGTCCGACCCCCTTCTAGGGCCTGCAAAAAAATACCGCCCCCGTAACACAGGATACCGGTGATGCCACAGGCCGGATTGTGGTTGCGCGATTGCGCCAGAATGGATTCAGTGGCCGACGCGTCGGCCCCAGCGGCGCGGCTGGCATAAAGAAGGCGTACCAACATGGTGTGAAGTCCTGAGTAGGCGGGTCAGTTGCCAGGCGCTTTGGGAATAAGCGCCAAAAATTCACGACGAAGATTCGGGTCTTTGAGAAACCGTCCGCGCATGACCGAATTGATCATCTTGCTGTCCATGTCTTTCACACCGCGCCAACCCATGCAGAAATGCGTAGCCTCCATCACGATGGCCAGACCATCCGGGGAGGTTTTATCCTGAATCAGATCGGCCAGCTGGACCACGGCTTCTTCCTGGATTTGCGGCCGCCCCATGACCCATTCGGCCAGCCGCGCATACTTGGACAGGCCGATGACATTGGTGTGCTCGTTGGGCAGGACGCCAATCCAGATCTTGCCGATCACCGGGCAAAAATGGTGCGAGCAAGCGCTGCGCACCGTGATGGGACCGACGATCATCAACTCGTTGAGGTGTTCGGCGTTCGGAAACTCGGTGATGGCCGGTGGCTCGACGTAACGCCCCTTGAAGACCTCATTGAGGTACATCTTGGCGACGCGCCGGGCAGTGTCGTTGGTGTTGTGGTCGCGCTGGGTGTCGATCACCAGGCTTTCCAGAACGCCCTTCATCTTGCCTTCGATCTCGTCGAGCAGCAAAGCCAACTCACCCGGCTCAATGAACTTCGCAATGTTGTCATTGGCGTTGAAGCGCTGGCGGGCAGCGTCGATGCGCTGCCGAATTTTGACCGAAACCGGTGTTCCTTCGTTGGTCGCATCGGGCAGCGATAGGTCAGATTTCATAAGCATTGCGGAATGTTAACAGTAGCCGTGAAGGCCGGTTTTGCCTTACTTTTTTAAAGGATTTAACGCATTGGCCA
>JANOLL010000451.1:0-33374 GCA_031419775.1 Polaromonas sp.
GCGGGTCCGGATAGTCAGGCACTTCACGGCCCTGCTTGCGGGCGATGTAAGTCGGAATCAATTCCATCGGGCCTGGCCGATACAGCGCATTCATGGCGATCAGGTCTTCGAGTCGGCTCGGTCGGGCGTCTTTGAGCATGCGCTGCATGCCGGGGCTTTCAAACTGGAACACGGCTTCGGTATCGCCCCGGGCAAACAACGCATAAACTTTGGCGTCACCCAGCGGCAGGTCTTCGAACTTGAAACCGCTTTGCGACGGATGCCGGGCAACAATCAAGTCCTTGGCCATCTCCAAAATCGTCAGCGTGGCCAGTCCCAAAAAGTCGAATTTGACGAGACCAATGTCTTCCACATCGTCCTTGTCAAACTGGCTGACTGCAGAGCCACTGCCAGGCTGGGCGTACAGGGGACAAAAATCGGTCAGCTTGCCCGGCGCGATCAGCACGCCCCCCGCGTGCATGCCGACGTTACGCGTGAGGCCTTCCAGTTTTCGCGCCAGTGCCAGCAAAGTCGCCACATCCTCTTCCTTGCGCTCGCGTTCGGCAAGAATCGGTTCGGCCTCCAGCGCATAGACCAGCTTGTCGCTTTTGTCACGCCCTGGGGGCGGAAGCTGTAGGGTCACCGCCTGACCCGGCTTGTTGGGTATCAGCTTGGATATGCCGTCGCAGAAACCGTAAGGAAAATCCAGCACGCGGCCGACGTCGCGAATGGCGGCGCGCGCGGCCAGGGTGCCGAAAGTCACGATCTGGCTGACCGCGTCGTGACCGTATTTGTCCTTCACATAGTCGATGACGCGGTCGCGGTTGAGCTGGCAAAAATCAATGTCGAAGTCGGGCATGGACACCCGTTCGGGGTTGAGGAAACGCTCAAACAGCAGGTTGTACTGCAACGGATCCAGGTCGGTGATTCGAAGTGAATAAGCCACCAGCGAGCCTGCGCCTGAGCCCCGGCCCGGACCCACCGGGCAGCCATTGTTTTTGGCCCAGTTGATGAAGTCACCCACAATCAGAAAATAGCCTGGGAACCCCATCTTGAGGATGGTGTTGATCTCAAATTCGAGCCGCTCCACATAGGCTGGCCGCTTGTCTGCCCGCACGGCCTCCGTTGGATAAAGATGCGCGAGGCGCTGCTCGAGTCCTTCGAACGATGCTTGCCTGAAGTACACATCAATCGGCATACGCACCCCATTGGCTTCGGGCGTGGGGTAGTCGGGCAGTCGAGGTTTGCCAAGCTCCAGCTTGAGGTTGCAGCGCCTGGCGATTTCGAGCGTGTTGGCCAGCGCCGACGGAATGTCCGCAAACAGCTGTGCCATCTGGGCGCTGGACTTGAAATACTGCTCCCGCGTGAATTTACGGACGCGCCGCGCATTGCCCAGAATTTCGCCCTCGGCGATACACACTCTGGCTTCATGCGCCTCGTAATCGTCCGATGTTAAGAACTGCACTGGATGTGTCGCGACCACCGGCAATTTGAGTCTGGCAGCCAGCTGCACGGCCGCAGTGACGTGCCGGTCGTCGTCGGCCTGGTCCGCGCGCTGAAGCTCGAGGTAAAAGCGATGCGGGAAAACAGCGGCGAAACGCAGCGCGCACTCGAGCGCACGTGCGTCATCGCCCTGCACCAAGGCCTGGCCGACGGCGCCCCGCTGCGCGCCCGACAGTGCAATCAAACCCTCATTGAGTTCGCCCAGCCATTCCAGGCTGATCACCGCCTGATCGCGCACCACCCCACGGGTCCATGCCCGCGTGAGCAGTTCAGACAAGTTGAGGTAACCGCGATGGCTTTGCGCCAGTAGCAACAGCCTGGCAGCCGGCGCGGCAGCGTCTTTTCCCGGCACCTGAACCCACACATCGGCCGCAATCAAAGGCTTGACGCCTGCACTCCGGGCCGCCTTGTAAAACTTGACGGCGCCAAACAGATTGCCCAGATCACTGATGGCCAGTGCGGGCTGCTGGTCGGCCGCCGCGGCGGCCACAATTTCATGGATACGGTTGGTGCCATCGACAACTGAAAATTCGGTGTGAAGGCGCAGGTGAACAAACATCAACTCATTTTAGGGCGACGTTTCTACCACCCCCGCAGCGCTGCCTACAATTGACCGCATCATGCCGATTTTGAATATTGCTGCCTATAAATTCATCACTTTGGACTGCCTGCCCGAGCTGCAGGCCACTGTGCGGGACGCCGCGCGCCAGCAGGGTCTTAAAGGCACGGTGCTGCTGGCAGAAGAAGGTATCAACCTGTTTCTTGCAGGCCCGGCTGACAACGTTCATGCTTTTTTAAACTGGTTGCAGCGGGACGATCGACTGGCTGATCTGGACACCAAAGAAAGCATCTCCCCGGAACAGCCTTTTCGCAAGCTGCTGGTCAAAATTAAGCCCGAAATCATCCGGATGAATCACCCGGCGATTCAACCTGCAGCAGGCCGCGCGCCGGCCATTGATGCGCATACGCTCAAGCGCTGGCTGGACGCCGGCCACGATGATGCCGGCCGACCGGTGGTCACACTCGATACCCGCAATGATTTTGAAGTCGATGTCGGCACCTTTAAAAACGCCATCGACTGGCGCATCACTTGTTTCAGCCAGTTCCCTCAATCGCTGCAGACGCATCGTGCGGACCTGCGCGACAAGACCGTGGTCAGTTTTTGTACCGGTGGCATCCGCTGCGAAAAAGCAGCCCTCTACATGCACGAAGCCGGTGTGCAAAATGTCTACCAACTGGACGGCGGCATCCTGAAATACTTCGAGCTCAGTGGACCGGCCCATTTCGAGGGCCACTGTTTTGTCTTTGACCAGCGCCGCGCATTGGATCCTGCGCTACGACCTAAAGTGAGCGACGCAATCGACCAGGCCATTCAAACCTGATTCAGGCTTTTGCTTCAGGCAGCGGAATGAATTCGGTCTCGCCAGGAACCTGTCCCATGGTCTGGGCACGCCACGCCGCAGACGCCTGAACGATACGGTCTTTTCGGCTGGACACAAAGTTCCACCAGATCGAGCGATGACCGTCGAGCCCTTGGCCGCCCAGCACCATCAGCCGGGCTGACGCTGCGCTATGGATGCGCGAGGTCTGATCAGGCGTCAGCAATACCAGCGTATGGGCAGCGACGTGAGTGCCATCCACTTGAATGTCGCTATCGACTGAGTACAGTGCCAGTTCATCTGCCAGCGGCGGCAACCCAAAGCTGCCTGCTGCGGGCAACTGCACATCGAGGTAGAGGGTGGGGGAAAATGTTTTGACGGGCGAGCGCTCGCCATAAGCTTGTCCAATCAGTACCCGCACCGTGGCATCGTCCACCGAGAGCACCGGGAGGTCCGCAGCGGGCGTGTGCTCAAAAGCCGGCTCGACTTCTTCGTCGGCCACGGGCAAGGCGGCCCACAGCTGAATGCCATGGTTGACATAGGCCTGGCTCGCCAATTCCCTGGGCCCACGCTCCGAATGCACAATGCCGCGCCCAGCGGTCATCCAATTGATGGCGCCGGGCGCGATGCACTGGGAAGAACCCAGGCTGTCGCGGTGCATGATCGCGCCTTCAAAAAGATAAGTCACGGTGGCCAGGCCAATATGCGGGTGCGGCCGGACATCGTGGCTCTGCCCAGGCTGCACCGTCACCGGGCCAAAATGGTCAAAAAAGACAAAGGGGCCGACTGCCTGCCTTTGCGCAGCCGGAAGCAGGCGGCGCACTAGAAAACCGCCCCCCAGATCCTTCATCTGACCCGTCAGGGTGAGTTGCACCGTCATGGCATCCGCTCTACGGTGGTGGTGATGTCCGTGGTCACTGAAGTCATCAATTTGTGTACCGGGCATTTTCCGGCCACGGTGGCAAGCTCCTGCAATTGCGCATCGGTCAACGCACCACTGATCTGAAGCCGCGCGGTGAGGCGATAGGTTCCGGCGCGCTCCTGGGCATCATCTCGATCGACCAGCGTGTGAATCTGCTCGACCGGAAACGCTTTTTTGCGTGCGTACCACATCACGGTTACCGCTTTGCAGGCAGCCAGGGCGGCGTCATACAAGTCATGCGGGCTGGGGCCTGCATCGTCGCCGCCTTCAGCCAGGCTGGCGTCCGTGAGCAAGTGGTGCTGACGAACCCGAACCGCCTGGGCCAATGGAAATCCTGCTTCACGTTCCAGTTCAATTGCCATACCCGTTGCTCCTGAAGAATGGGGCTCAATAACTAGCCGGGCTGCGTCGAGTGTCAGCGTTTGAATTTGTCCGCAGCCGCTGCAACCCGCTGGCCAAATTGGCGCGCGGTATCGAGGTCGCCGGCAAACATGTCGGTCGCTCCGCCATCTGAAGGCGACTGCGCCATGGCGCCCGCAAAGGATCCCAGGTAGTTCACATCATTGCGCTGCGCCGCCTTGCTGTTGCTCGGCATCATGCCAGAACCCACCCAGAAGCCGCTGTGCTGCATGGCCAAGGTGAACAAGTAATGCAATGTTGAATGCTTGTCACCGTTGACGCTGGCGCTGTTGGTGAAACCTGCAAACAGCTTGTCTTTCCAGACCTGCGAAAACCAGGGCTTGGAAGACGCGTCGGCAAACTTCTTGAACTGCCAGCTGACGCTACCCATGTAAGTCGGTGAGCCCATGATGATGGCGTCTGCTGCAGCCAGCGTATCCCATGCGCCTTCGGGTAGATTGCCTTCGGCATCGATAGCCACCAGCTCGGCGCCCGCGCCTTCGGCCACTGCCTGGGCCATGCGCTGGGTATGCCCGTAACCCGAATGGTAAACAACAGCGATCTTTGACATCAAAATAGTCCTTGAGAGTTAGAAAGGGTTAAAGAAAAAGACAAATCAGGCGCCGCGTTTGGCATCAAAACTCCAAGCTCCGGCACCCCAGGCGGCTACCGTGAGCAGGCCACCGACCACCGCGATGTTCTTGAAGAAGGCTTGCTGCTGCTGAACCATTTGCGCGGCCGGAACGTCCCAGAAGCGATGGAAGATGAATGTGATGACGACTGTGAACAAGGCGATTCCCAGTGCCGCCCAACGTGCCTGAAAGCCCACCAGCAACATAAAACCCAGGCCCACCTCAATGACGATTGCCGCGGCCGCTGCCAGCTCTGGAAAGGGAATACCACTTGAGGCAATGTAGCCAACCGTTCCGGCAAAACCACTGATCTTTCCGACCCCGGCCGGTATGAAGAGCAGCGCCAGCAAAACGCGACCGATAAAGCTGAAGGGGTGTTGGAGAGTATTCAACATAAAAGTTTCCTTAGTGGGTAGGCGATGTTGGTTACGGAAGCGAGGCTCCTGCCATCAGGCTGCGAGGTCAAACACCAGCACCTCAGCGTCCTTGCCCGCGCGAAGTTGCAGACTGGTTTCAGCTTGCAGCATGGCGGCATCGCCCTGAGCCAGCATCTGCCCATTGACCTCCAGTTGCCCGCGTGCCAGATGAACGTAGATTTTTCGTTCGGGACTCAGAGGCAGCGTCGCGCTCTCGGCTCCGTCCAGCAATCCCGCGTACAACCTGGCATCGGCATGCACCGTGACCGATCCCGACGCGCCATCGGGCGATGCCACCAGCCGGAGCATTCCGCGTTTTTCCTGCGCCAAAAAAGTCTTCTGCTCATAGCTGGGGGGTATGCCCGTCACGTTCGGTTCCATCCATATCTGCAAAAAATGCGTCAGCTGACCTGGCGCGTGGTTGAACTCGCTGTGCTGGACCCCGGTACCCGCGCTCATGCGCTGCACATCGCCGGGCGGAATTCCCTTGACATTGCCCATGCTGTCTTTGTGCGCCAGTTCGCCGCTGAGCACATAGCTGATGATTTCCATGTCTCGATGACCATGCGTGCCAAATCCTGTACCCGGGGCAATCCGGTCTTCATTGATGACACGCAGGTTGCCAAAACCCATGTGATCCGGATCGTAGTAGCCGGCAAACGAAAACGAGTGAAAAGACTTGAGCCAGCCGTGGTCAGCATAGCCACGCTCGGCAGAGGGACGCAAACTCATCATTGCTGCAACCTTTCAAATACGCTGTTGATACTGTGTCAACACTCGGGGGCGCTGTGCACAGCGAGTGGATGCAATGAATGTAGGCCCGTAGCCCGGCCTGGCGATGGCCGCGATTTGATGGCATCATTCAAAATATTTGAATTAATCAATCCAGTATGGCCGTTTCAGAACTGCGCGATGTGCTCACCCCGGGCGCCTTGGGGCTGATAGACGCCGTCCACCGTAACGGCAGCATGGCCGCCGCGGCCCGAGAATTGGGGGTCGTCCCGAGCGCCCTGACCTACCGCATCCGGCAGGTCGAAGATGCGCTGGACGTGCTGCTGTTTGACCGTTCTTCAAGGCAAGCCAGGTTGACCGTGGCCGGAAAAGAATTGCTGCGCGAGGGCAACCGGCTGCTGGGCGAACTCGATGCGGTGGCCCATCGCGTCAAACGCATCGCCACCGGATGGGAACCGCAACTGACGCTGGCAGTGGACAGCATCATTTCGCGCAGCACGATCATGGAGCTATGCAGCGCGTTTTTTGACCTGGCGCCGCCGACACGTCTGAAGATTCGCGAAGAAGCGCTGTCCGGCACGCTACAGGCCTTGACGTCAGGACAGGCCGATCTGGCTATTGGCGTCGCGCTGGAGCCTGGCAGCAGCCGGGCCCTGCGCAGCAAGTCACTGGGCAACCTGCCTTTTGTTTATGCGGTAGCGCCTGGCCATCCACTGGCGAAAGCCGCGGCACCGATCAGCGACGACCTGATGCGCCAGTACCGGGTGGTGGCGGTGGCTGACTCGGTGCAGCGCGGGGGAGGCATCACGGTGGGGCTGCTGGGCGGACAGGACGTCTTCACTGTGCCGGGCATGCTGGCCAAACTCGATGCCCAATTGCGGGGCCTGGGCGTGGGATTTTTGCCAGAGTACCTGGCCCGGCCGCATATCGAAGCCGGCAGACTGATTGAAAAGTCGGTTGCCCAGCCTCCACGGCTGGGGCAACTCAGTTACGCATGGCACGACAGCAGCGGCAGCGAGCCAGGACGCGCCCTGCAATGGTGGCTCCAACAGCTTGACCATGGCACCACTCGGCGTGCCTTGCTGGAGCGTCCAAAAAATACTTGAAAATCATTTCGCAAGGCGCCTCACACGGCTGCGTGTAGAGTCGATTCACGAAAGGGCCACAATCGGCTGATGCCGACGGCCTTCGTGGCGCACACATTCACGATAAAAAAGTACAAAGACATGGTCAAAAAATCCAGTATCGCTCCATCTCCAGCTTCAGCATCTGACAGAAAATCCGACACGCGCCGGGTTGCCGTCATCGGTGCCGGCATAGCGGGTATTGCCTGCGCACGCACACTGATGCAGGCCGGGCACGAGGTGACAGTCTTTGAAAAAAGTCGCGGTGCCGGAGGCCGCATGTCGACCCGCCAGACCGAGTTTGGAAGCTTCGACCATGGCGCTCAATATTTCACAGTGCGTGATGCCCGCTTTGAGCGCGCCCTGGCGACTGCCTCCGGACTGGTGCGCCCGTGGAGCGCCAACACGGTCCGCATTCTTGACGAGCTGGGCCGGGTGGTGGCATCTGCACTGCCACCTAAAGAGGCCCATTGGGTGGCAACGCCCGGCATGAATGCACTGGTCAGGCAATGGGCCCAACCGCTTGTTGATACTGGCAGGCTGATGTTGGAGACCGAGGTCATCCGACTGGAGCCGGACAAGCTCAGCCCGAAACGCTGGCAGCTCCAGACTGAAGGACCCGGTGCCAGCCGCCGGGTGCACTCCGGCTTTGACGCCGTCATTCTGGCGCTGCCTTCAGTGCAGGTGCAGGCCCTGCTGGTCAGTTCGCAACTCGGCAAATCACTGCTCGCAGCGATGGGCGACGTCAGTGTGGCGCCTTGCTGGACGCTGATGCTGGCGTTTCCGCAGGCTGTGCAGCCCAATCTGCCGCACATCGGCCCGCACTGGAACGCTGCACGCAGTACCCACCACCGTATTGCCTGGCTGGCGCGCGAATCGTCCAAGCCGGGCCGCGGCCCGATCGAACGCTGGACCGTGCAGGCCAGCCCGGAATGGTCACAACGCCATCTCGAGGACGACGACGAACGGGTCAAGGCCAAACTGCTCAAGGCCTTTACCGAAGTCACCGGCATCCGTGCCGAACCGCCACATGCCGCTGTGCACCGTTGGCGTTATGCGCAAACCACCCAGCCATTGGGCCAAAGCCATCTGTGGGATGCCAGGTCCGGCCTGGGAGCCTGCGGCGACTGGTGTCTGGGGCATCGGGTCGAAAACGGCTTTGTCTCCGGTCTTGAAATGGCACTGGCTACGCTGTAGGCATAGACTCGAATAGTTTAGGCTTGACGCCCCCCGCAAGCAGCCCCTACAGAGGACGCTTTGCGCCCTCACCGACCGGCCCGCTTCATGCTGGCTCACTGGTCGCAGCGTTGGCCAGCTGGCTGGATGCGCGCGCCCACGGCGGCGCCTGGCTGGTACGTATCGAAGACGTCGATACGCCCCGCTGTGTGCCTGGCGCTGACCGGCTGATCCTTGCGCAACTGGCGGCTGTTGGCCTGCAACCCGACGAGCCGCCTGTGTACCAATCGCAGCGTAGCGCGCACTACCAGACTGCGCTGAATCAGCTTGTGAACAGCGGTTGGGCCTATCCCTGCGCCTGCACCCGAAAGCAGATCACGCAGGCCCTCGGGGCTTCAGGGCAGCCCCACGCTCGGCACGACGAACTGGTGTACCCCGGTACCTGTCGCCAGGGCCTGAACGGACAAGCCGCGCGGGCGTGGCGGCTGAACACCGACATTTATGATCCAAATCAAGCTTTAGCTCCCGTCAATACTAGTCAATATGCTATTGATTTAGTAGCAAACCAGTCCCATGCGAATTCCAATCTCGCGAGTGAGGTGATCTGGCACGACCGCCAGCTTGGTCGCCAATCGCAAGATGTCGGCCGGGCAGTCGGCGACTTTGTGCTCAAGCGCGCCGACGGCTTGTGGGCCTACCAGTTGGCAGTCGTGGTCGACGATGCGGCTCAGGGTATCACGCACGTTGTGCGGGGGCAGGATCTGGCCGACAACACACCCCGGCAAATCAAGCTGCAGCGGGCCCTGGGTTTGACTTCGGTGACCTATCTGCACACGCCGCTTGTGCTGGCTCCTGACGGTGAAAAGTTGTCCAAGCAAAATGGCGCGCAGGCGCTGGACACTTCAGATCCGGTGGAGACCCTGTCGCTAGCCGGTCAGGTATTGGAGATTGATTGCGCAGCGGCGACAACAGCAGACTGGTTGCGCTGGGCGGTGTCGGAGTGGGCTGACCGGCACCTTAAAATCAAACCGTGACCCACCCACCCATCCCCGAAAGCGCGCCTGCCCAGCGCACCATCCGCAGCTTTGTACGTCGCACCGGTCGCACCACCGCCGGACAAGCCAAAGCGTTTGCCGATGTAGGTCCACAGTACCTGGTGCCGTTTTCCGCCAGCCCACTCGATCTTGCGGCTTTGTTTCAGCGTCCAGCGCCCACAGTCCTTGAAATTGGCTTCGGTATGGGAGAGGCCACCGCACACATTGCAGCGCTGATGCCTGAGACCAACTTTTTGTGCTGCGAAGTCCACACGCCCGGCGTGGGCGCACTGCTCAAACGCATCGAAGAGCAGTCGCTGACCAATATTCGCATCATTCAACATGATGCGGTGGAGGTCATGAACCAGATGCTGGCCCCCGGAAGCCTGGATGGTGTGCACATCTTTTTCCCGGACCCGTGGCACAAGAAAAAACACAACAAGCGCCGATTGATCCAGCCACAGCTGATCACCCAACTCGCTAGCCGACTGAAACCAGGCGCTTACCTGCACTGCGCGACCGACTGGCAAGCTTATGCCGAACAGATTCTTGAAGTCTTGAGCGCCGAAGCGATGCTGAAAAACACTGTCAAAGGCGCTGACGGCGGCTTCGCGCCCAAACCCGCCTACCGGCCTCTGACCAAATTTGAAAACCGGGGCATTCGGCTGGGCCACGGGGTTTGGGATGTGGTGTTCACACGTGTTTGATCGGTTTCGCCCGCGGTGGTGAGTACACCGCCCCTTCACGGCCTGTCACACCGCGGCGGCGTCGGTCCCAGCTGCGTCGGATTGCCCGCCGGTGCATGGCCCACCATCACTGAGTTTCTGGTTGAACGTTTCCCTGCCATCTCGCGCAGCGTCTGGCTGGAACGCATGCGCCAAGGCCTGGTAGCCGACGAGTTTGGCATGGCAGTCACGGCGGAGCGCCCCTACCGTGGCCATCTGCGCGTGTACTACTACCGCGCGCTCGACGATGAGCCGCACATTCCCTTTGAGGAAGGCATTCTTTACCAGGATGAGCACCTGGTCGTTGCCGACAAACCTCACTTTCTGCCCGTCACGCCGTCGGGCCACTATCTGCAACAAACCTTGCTGGTACGCCTGAAGAACCGCCTGGGCCTGGACAACCTGACGCCGATTCACCGTATCGACCGGGAAACCGCCGGCCTTGTACTGTTCTGCAGCAGGCCGGCAGATCGCAACGCCTACCAGGGCCTGTTCAGGAATCACGCCATTCACAAGCGCTACGAGGCGCTGGCACCTTGGCGGGACAATCTGGCTTTTCCGATCACCCGAAAAAGCCGAATTGTTGAGGATGTACCCTTTTTCAGGCAGCGTGAGGTGCCCGGCCCGGCCAACAGCGAAACCCGCATTGACCTGCTGGAAGTCATGGGCAGCCAGGCCCGTTATGCATTGAACCCGGTAACCGGTAAAAAGCACCAGCTGCGCGTCCACATGCATGCCATCGGGCTGCCAATCCAGAACGACCGGATGTATCCGCCGGTTGATCAGACACCTGATGACGACTATCGCCTGCCGCTGCAACTGCTGGCGCAATCGATTGCTTTCACTGACCCCGTGACAGGAAACCCGCGGCGGTTTGAGACACGGCTCAAGTTAAACGCCATTTGATATAGAAGCCAGCGGCAGCATGGAACCGGCTATGCTCAGCCAGCCCCACCTAACCCGTTTGAAACCTTGAAGCCAGCCACCCCGCCCTTGTCGCCGACATTTCTCAACCTGCATGCGGACCTGCCGCCGGGCAATCTGGTCAGCCCTCTGGACCAGCTGAGCCGACAGCTGCTGGCCGCCGGAGCCAGCGTGGAGCCCAAGTATTTCTACGATGCTTTGGGTTCCAAGTTGTTTGAGGCCATTACCGCCCTCGATGAGTACTACCCGACCCGTACCGAGGCCGCCATCTTGGAAGCTTGTCGCCCACATATTGCACAGGCTTTAAAAGTTGCCGGCATTCAAAGCCCGTGCCTGATTGACCTGGGAGCAGGCAATTGCGCGAAGGCTGTCGAGCTGATTCCCTATCTTCAGCCGCGTCAGTATGTGCCCATCGATATTTCCGTGGCTTTTGTGCAGGGTGCGGCTGAACATGTACAGGCTCAATTTCCGGCGCTGGATATTGTGGGACTGGGCATGGATTTTTCTGCTGGCCTGATGCTGCCCGATCTCGTGCAGGCGCATGACCGAGTCTACTTTTATCCGGGTTCAAGCCTGGGCAACTTCAGCCCCGCTCAGGCGCTACAGTTCTTGCAGGGTCTGGCAGAACCGGGGCAAGGCCGAGCGCGTGGTCTGCTGCTGGGCATTGATCTGGTCAAGGACATCGCCACACTGGAGGCGGCTTATGACGATGCGCTGGGCCTGACCGCGGCGTTCAACAAAAATCTGCTACTCAACCTCAATGCGCAACTCGGCGCCAACTTTGATGTACGCCAATGGCGCCACGTCGCGCTGTTCAACACGGCGAAGTCATGCATTGAAATGCACCTGGAAGCACTGTGCGACACCACCGTGCGATGGCAAACAAATGAACGCCGCTTTGCCTGCGGAGAACGCATTCACACCGAGAGCTCCTACAAGTACACGCTACCGGGCATGACCGCGCTGCTCAAACAAGCCGGCTTCAGCCACGTCGAGCACTGGAGCGATGCAAAAGGATGGTTTGGCGTGTTTTGGGCCGCAGTTTAAGCCAGCCGTTCGGCCACCCAGGGCTGAACAGATTGCAGCGCCTGCGGTAATTTGGAGGCCTCGGTGCCGCCCGCCATGGCCATGTCAGCTTTGCCGCCGCCCTTGCCACCGACCTGTTGCGCGACAAAGTTGACCAGCTCACCCGCCTTGACCTTGCCGGTCGTGTCCGCCGTTACACCCGCGGCGATTTGCACCTTGTCGCCCTCTACCGCTGCCAGCACGATCACAGCAGTTTTGAGCTTGTCCTTAAGTTTGTCCAGGGTCTCGCGCAGCGTCTTTGCGTCCGCACCGTCCAGCTTGGCGGCCAGCACTTTCACGCCCTTGACATCGATGGCCTGCGTCATCAGCTCATCGCCTTGAGACGAGGCCAGCTTGCCCTTGAGCGCGGCCACCTCTTTTTCAAGCGTTTTCACATAATCCAATGTCTGGTCAATGCGGTGCTGCAACTCGGCCGGTGGAGCCTTGAAGGTGCTCGCAGCGGCTTCGACTGTGCTCTCAAGCGACTGCACATAAGCCAGCGCATTGCTGCCAGTGATGGCCTCAACCCGTCGAATGCCAGCAGCCACGCCACTCTCGGCGACGATCTTGAAGAGGCCGATGTCGCCGGTGCGACCCACGTGGGTGCCGCCGCAGAGCTCCTTGCTGGAGCCAATCGTCAGCACCCGCACTACATCGCCGTATTTCTCACCGAACAGCATCACCGCACCGGATTTTTGAGCCTCTTCCATCGCCATCTCGCTGGCATCGGTGGCTGCGTTGGCCAGCACTTCGGCGTTGACCAGCGCTTCGATCTGACGGATTTGTGCGTCGGTCACCGGTGCGTTATGAGTGAAGTCAAAGCGGGTACGCTCGGCGTTGACCAGGCTGCCTTTTTGCTGCACGTGGCCGCCCAGCACCTCGCGCAAGGCCTTGTGCATCAAATGGGTGGCGCTGTGGTTGCGCACGGTTTGCGCACGTTCCTCGCTGTTAACCTGAGCCGTCACCGTATCGCCCACACGCAGGCTGCCTTCCGACAGGGTGCCGTGGTGGCCGAATACGTCGGCCTTGATCTTCAGGGTGTCTTCAACCGTAAACAACGCGCCGTCCGCGACGATGCGGCCCACATCCCCCACCTGTCCGCCGCTCTCGGCATAAAACGGCGTTGTGCTCAACACCACCACGCCGCTTTGACCGGCGCTCAGCGATGGCACTGCCACACCATCGGCGTAGAGAGCAACGACTTTGGCGGGCTCTTCAAGCAGCGTGTAACCAGTGAAGGCATGACCGTCGCCTGAATACTCAAGAGCCTTATCCATTCTGAATTTGCCAGCTGCGCGGGCCTGTGTCTTTTGCTTGTCCATCGCGGCATGAAAACCGGCTTCATCCACACTCAGGCCGCGCTCACGGCACACGTCAGCGGACAGGTCGAGCGGGAAGCCATAGGTGTCGTGCAACTTAAAGGCCACGTCGCCGGGCAAGATATGTTTCCCGTCCAGAGCGGTATCCAGAATCGACATGCCAATGTCCAGCGTTTCAAAAAAGCGCTCCTCCTCAACCCGCAACACCTCCATCACGCGCGCACCATCGGCCTTCAGGCGCGGGTAAGCGTCGCCCATCTGGGCTACCAGGTCGGGTACCAGCTTGTGGAAAAACGGTGATTTTTTCCCAAGCTTGTAGCCGTGGCGAATGGCGCGCCGGATGATTCGGCGTTGCACATAGCCGCGGCCTTCGTTTGACGGATTCACGCCGTCGCTCACGAGGAAGGCCGTGGCGCGGATGTGGTCGGCAATCACGCGAAGGCTCTTGTGGTTCAGATCGGCCTCTCCGGTTTCGCGGGCAGCGGCCTTGATCAACGCGTCAAAAATATCGATCTCGTAGTTGCTGTGCACATGCTGCAGGATGGCGGCCAGGCGTTCGAGGCCCATGCCGGTATCAACACACGGCGCAGGCAGCTTGTTCAAGGAGCCGTCTGGCTGCATGTCAAACTGCATGAACACGTGGTTCCAGATCTCGATGAAGCGGTCGCCGTCTTCGCCCGGGCTACCGGGCGGGCCACCGGCGATGTGTTCGCCGTGGTCGTAAAAAATCTCGCTGCACGGGCCGCAAGGGCCGGTATCAGCCATCATCCAGAAGTTGTCGGACGCGTACTTTTTGCCCTTGTTGTCCCCAATGCGAATCACGCGCTCGGGTGGCAATCCAATCTCCTGCGTCCAGATGTCATAGGCCTCCTGGTCGTCGATGTAGACAGTGGCGGTGAGTTTGTCAGCGGGGAGCTTGTAGACTTCGGTCAGCAGCTCCCAGCCCCACTTCAGGCTGTCGCGTTTGAAGTAGTCGCCAAAGCTCCAGTTGCCCAGCATCTCGAAAAACGTGTGGTGGCGCGCCGTGTAGCCCACGTTTTCCAGGTCGTTGTGTTTGCCACCGGCGCGCAGGCAGGCCTGCACCGACGCGGCGCGTACATAGCCGCGTTTGTCAGTGCCCAGAAACACGTCCTTGAACTGCACCATGCCGGAGTTGGTGAACATCAGAGTCGGGTCGTTGGCCGGCACCAAAGACGAAGACTGCACTACGGAATGCCCTTTGGAGGCAAAAAAATCGAGGAAGATTTTGCGAATGTCGGCAACGGAAATAACGGGTGAAGTAGAAGTCGGAGTGCTCATGGTGTGCCAGGTGGGATCGTCTGCAGCCAAATACAATTTGGTTATAGACCGCATGAAAATGCGCGATGTGACTAGAGAATGCATTATAAGTTTGACCCCCAAGCAGGAATCTCTGCATAGCCAGGCCGTAAGCGTTATGCTGAAAAGCTGTCGCACCCGGCAAATCTGCCCCAAACACCCCTGAAAGTAAGCACCATGGACATGAAGACTTCACCCCTGTCGTTGCTCAAGGATCCCAGTCTCTTAAAAACCGATGCGCTGGTTGCTGGCCATTGGCTCGCCGGCCCGTCCCGGTTTGATGTGAATGACCCTGCGACCGGGCTCAAACTGGCGGATGTCGCCAACTTGGGAGCCCAGGACGCCGAGGCAGCCATCGCTGCTGCCAATGCAGCCTTGCCCCAGTGGCGCAACAAAACGGGCAAGGAACGGCATGCCATTTTGATGAAGTGGTACCAATTGCTGGTCGCGAATCAGGAGGATCTGGGCCGCATCCTGACCGCCGAGCAGGGCAAGCCTTACGCCGAGGCCAAGGGTGAAATCGTCTACGGGGCCAGCTTTGTCGAGTGGTTTGCAGAAGAAGCCAAACGCGTCAACGGCGAAACACTGCCCCAGTTTGACAACAATCGCCGCCTGATGGTGATCAAGCAGCCGATCGGCGTCTGCGCGGCCATCACGCCCTGGAACTTCCCGCTGGCGATGATCACCCGTAAGGTGGCACCGGCCCTGGCAGCCGGCTGCACGGTGGTCATCAAACCGGCTGAACTCACGCCACTGACGGCTTTGGCCGCAGCCGAGTTGGCCATGCGCGCAGGCATCCCGGCCGGCGTACTGAACGTCATCAGCGCCGATGCGGACAACAGCATCGCGATCGGCAAGGTCCTGTGCGCCAGCGATGTGATACGGCATTTGAGCTTCACCGGCTCGACCGAGGTAGGCCGTATTCTGATGGCCCAAAGCGCCCCATCCGTCAAAAAGCTCTCATTGGAACTGGGTGGCAACGCACCCTTCATCGTCTTTGACGATGCCCATGTCGATTCAGCCGTGGAGGGCGCCATGGCCAGCAAGTACCGCAACGCCGGGCAGACCTGCGTTTGCGCCAACCGCATTTACGTTCAGGATGGCGTATACGACCAATTTGTTGAAAAGTTTGCGGCAAAAGTCAAGGCACTTAAGGTCGGCAACGGCTTTGACGAAGGTATCTCACAGGGGCCACTCATCGAGGATGCAGCGGTAGCCAAGGTGCAGCGTCACGTGGCCGACGCACTGGCCAAAGGCGGCAAACTGCTGGCCGGCGGTCACAAGCTGGCAGGTCAGTTTTTTGAGCCTACGGTGATCGCTAACGCAAGCGCCAATATGCTCTGCGCCACGGAGGAAACCTTTGGTCCGTTCGCACCGGTTTTCCGGTTCAAGCTGGAGCAGGAAGCCGTCGACGCAGCCAACAACACCGAATTCGGCCTGGCCAGCTATTTCTACAGCCGCGACATTGGCCGCATCTACCGGATCGCCGAGGCACTTGAGTACGGCATGGTGGGGATCAACGTTGGCGTGATCGCAACTGAGCACGTCCCGTTTGGCGGCGTCAAGCATTCTGGTCTGGGCCGCGAGGGGTCCAGCCATGGCATGGAGGAATACTTGGAGATGAAGTACCTCTGCCTGGGTGATATCCAGAAATAAAACGCCTGGCGCGCGGGCGTTCTACCCGAGCTCGACTGGCCTAGTGCGTTCGGCTACACGGCTGCATTTACAATCGAAATCGCGCGGGTGTAGTTCAATGGCAGAACGGCAGCTTCCCAAGCTTCATACGAGGGTTCGATTCCCTTCACCCGCTCCACACCAGTCACTTCTTTTGGGCAGCCGCTTGAATTCCCCACTCGGGACTGCCCTGAAAATGGTCTCTTAAAAATTCCAGAAAAAGGCGTATTCGGCCAGGCAGGTTTCGCCTGCTCGGGTACATCGCGTAAATATCCAGTCCGTCGGGCTGGTAGTCTGGCAAAACTATTTTCAGCCGGCCGTCCTGAATGTCTTGCATCACCATGTAATTTGGATGCATGGATATTCCTTGGCCCAACAGTGCAGCATGCCTTAAGGGTTCACCAAAATTAGCCCGCATGGAACCCGACACCCGTACCGATTGTTTACCGTAGGGACCGGTAAAGGTCCAAAAGTTGGTGGGTGCCTTAAGCGCGTGCACCAGACAATCGTGCCCGGTCAGGTCATCTGGCGTTTGCGGCTTGCCGCGTGCAGCGAGATAAGTCTGCGAGGCCACCAGCAGCTGCGGCACACTGCCAAGCTTTTGCGCCACCAGACTGGTGTCTTTCAATGAAGGTGCAATCCGCAAAGACAAATCCAAGCCTTCAGCTGCAATGTCAACCCGACCGTCATCCAGATGCAGGGCGAACTGAATGTCAGGGTGGATCGCCGAGAAGGCCGTTACCAGCGGCACCAGATGGGCTGCACCAAACGATGGCGGCGTTCCCACCCGAATCGTGCCTTTCGAATCCTTGACAGCACCGCGGACTGCTGCTTCCAATGCATCAAGGCCATCGAGCAGGTTCTGACCGCCTTCCAGCAAGGACAGACCTGCCTCTGTCAGGCTGACGCTCTTGGTGGTTCTGGCCAATAGTTGAGCACCGAGCAGATCTTCGAGCCACTTCACATGCTTGGTGACGTTTCCCTTGGCCATACCCAAACGCTGTGCAGCCGCGGTGAAACTTCGTCCCCTGGCGACCTCGGAAAAAATTTCAATCGCCTTCAAACGATCCATAACGGATTGATAGTTTCCAAAATGAGAACAATATATTCCGGTTCAGAGGCTATGTCGAGCGCGTGTGAATACCTAGAATCCAAAATGGTTGCAAGCCGACCCTCTCATGCGTTTAGCCACCCTGATAGGGAACTCAACAAAATAGGAAACTGGATGACTGCAGATGTGGGCTTGGCGCTATCAGGTTGCACCCAGGTGATGCATGAGATGTTCCATGCCCTCGACACCGCCAATTACGAGCGACTGGTGAAAACCTTTGCACCAGACGGTACGCTGCTCCGCCAGGGTGAACTTTTGCAAGGCAGAAACCAGATCATGAAAGCCATGCAAAAAAGGTCCGCCACGCAGCGCATCCGGCACGTGATCAGTAACATCTTCGTGGATTCTCAGTCTTTAGGACTCACACATCTGGTGGCCTACATGACAGCCTACCGCTTCGACGACGGCACCGTGCACACTGGACCGGTTGCCATCAGCCGCCCATTCCGCATGTCAATTGTTCACGCCGCGATGCAGCCGGCTGACGACTCATGGCAGTTTGCGGCCATGACCTTCACTCCAGAATTTGATTTTGCAAGCGACGCGACCTGAATTTCTTCGGTTAATCCATAAGCCTCTCACGATCAGATACCCCTTGAACCCAACTAAGGAACCATCATGAAATTTATCCCCAGTGGCCAGTCCCTCGGTGCGCGCGTGGAAGGTCTTGACCTTTCAAAACCTTTGTCTGATGAAACGTTCAAAGCTCTGGAGCAAGCGCTGGGACACTATGGCGTATTGAGCTATCCCAAGCAAACCCTGACCTCCCTGCAGCTCAAGCAATTTTCTGAGCGATTTGGCCGTCTGGAAATTAACGTCGCCAATCTGTTTCAGGAGCCAGGGCTGCCTGAGGTCATGATTCTTTCGAACAAGGTCGAAAACGGCAAACCACTTGGAATGAGCGACGCGGGTCAAGACTGGCATACCGACATGTCCTACAGCAGCATGATTGCCTTCACCAATGTTCTGTATGGCATTGAAATTCCGCACCGCAACGGCGAACCCTTGGGCAATACCGAGTTTTGCAATATGCATGCCGCTTATGAAGATCTGCCGGCAGAGATGAAATCGAAATTGGCAGGCATGACGGTCACCCATGACTTCGCCAAATTCTGGGACAAGATGCGAAGCGAAAAAGGCAGTACCCGGCCAGCGCTTACCGATGCGCAGCGAAAAGCCAAACCACCGGTCTCTCACCCCATCTTCCTCAAGCATCCCATCACTGGAAAATTTGTGCTGTATGCCAATCCAGGCTACTCGATTCGTATCAATGAATTGCCAGAGCAAGAGAGTGATCGGATTTTGGCCTTCCTGTCGGAGCACCAGCTTCAGGCCAAATACCAATACCGTCATCGCTGGAGTGTGGGCGACGTCCTGATGTGGGACAACATGGGAACACTGCATAACGCGGTGCCTGATTACCGGCCCGATGAGCACCGCTACATCAAGCGCTGCCAGGTAATGGCCAACCGCTATTTTGAAGAGACCACCGCGTGAAAGTCATTACTTATCGACAAGGCGGTGAGGTCTTGACAGGCGTGGTGATTGGCAAGCAGGTGCTGAACATCTCGCCGTGGATAGCCAGCTTGCCTGTATCGGCAGAAGCGGAGCAGCGTCACTTGCAAGCTGGCACCTCAATCCCTGCGGACGGCATCATGCGCTGGCTTCAATCGGGTGGCGCCGCCATCCCGAAACTCGCTGAATACGTGCGCACGGCATTGCTGGAACCCAATCACAGCATGACTCTGCTGGGCAGCATCCAGCTTTATGCTCCGGTTCCCAGACCCGGGAAAATCATCGGTGTTGGACGGAATTACGCCGACCATGCCAAGGAAACCGGCGTCGCGCCGTTTGAGAAACCACGCATTATTTTCATGATGCCGTCGTCGGTTGCGGCTCCTGGGTCGCCCGTTCGGCGACCCGCTGGTGTCACCAAGATGGATTTTGAAGCCGAGCTGGCGGTTGTCATGGGTGGCTACGGCAAAGACATTCCGGAAACCGAAGCCCTGTCACTGGTCGCTGGCTACACCGTCTTGAACGACCTCAGTGCGCGCGAATTCCAGTTTGATATTTCACCCGCACAGACCACTTTTGCCAAGAGTATGGATGGCTTCACGCCCATGGGACCCTGGCTGGTGACCCGGGATGAAGTACCTGATCCTCAGACGCTGGACGTGTCGTGCTGGCTCAACGGCGTATCCATGCAACTTGGCCATACAGCCGACATGCTGTTTCCGGTTGCTACGCTGATTGCTTATGTTTCTCGCTTCATGACGCTGGAGCCTGGTGATGTGATTGCGACCGGAACTCCGGCAGGCATTGGCGCTTTCAGAACACCACCGGTTTATCTGAAACCGGGTGACCACCTCAAGTTTGAAGTGTCCCAGGTGGGCAGCATGGAACACCTGATTGCATAAGGCGCAAAAAGCGCCACACTGGCAGCAGCCAGCCACTTCTCAGAAAACGACACAACGGAGACACACCATGACACCATCCATCTTGAAGTTTCTTACTGCTGCTGCCATCAGTATGGGGGCGCTTTCTGCGGCGCAAGCGGCAGACCCCTATCCCAACAAGCCCATACGGCTTTTGGTTGGCTTTGCAGCGGGCGGTCCAACCGATGTGATTGCCCGCGTCCTCGCACGCGACATGTCTGTGACGCTGGGTCAGTCGATTGTTGTTGACAACAAGGCCGGTGCCAGTTCCATGATTGCGACCAGAGAGGTCAAAGGTGCGGCACCAGATGGCTACACCCTGCTTTTTTCGTCTCTTGGTTTAAACGTCAATCCGATCCTGCTCGGTGATCAGGCGGGATTCAATCCAAAAACGGATTTCGCGCCGATCGGCAACGCTGCGACACTTCCGCTGGTAGCCGTCACGGCCTTCGATGCGCCCATCAAAACGATGCCCGAACTGCTCAAGAAAGCCCGTACCAAGCCGGAAGCCGTAAGCTTTGCGTCGTCGGGTAGCGGGGGCTCGGGTCACCTTGCTGGCGAATTGCTCGCCACTCTGGCGAAGGCCAAAATGCTGCATGTACCCTACAAAGGAAATGGTCCGGCACTGCTGGAAGTCATGGCGGGCCGGGTGGACTACATGTTTTATCCGGTGATTGGAATTGCTGACAATCTGGCCGCCAAGCGCATCAGCATCCTAGCAGTGGGCACTGCAAAAAGACTGCCGCAATTCCCGGACACGCCCACCATGGCTGAATCGGGTTTCCCGGGATTTGAAGAAACCGCGCCTTGGGTGGGTATGCTCGCACCGGCCAAAACGCCTGCTGATATCGTCAATCGACTGAACGATGCGATGGTCAAGGCCTTGGCCAAACCCGACGTCAGGACACAGCTCGAAAAGCTCGGTGCGGTGATCGTAGGGGATTCTCCATCAGCGTTCACCGCCTATCTCAAACGCGACTATGACCGCTGGGAAAACGTTATCAAAACAGCGGCCATCAAGCCCGAAGTGAACTAAATCACTGCGCGTTTTTACCCCCGTTTAGTCGAGGCGCCAGTGAGCCAGAGCGTATCCAAAGCCTATTCCATCGAAGACCTGCGCCGATCTGCGAAACGACGATTGCCCAGAGCCGTTTTCGATTTTTTCGATGGCGGCGCTGAGGATGAAATCACGTTGCGAGACAACGCGGCTGCCTACCAGCGCCTCAAGCTTGTGCCCCGGGTGCTGACGGACGTCTCTGCGATCAACACCAGCACGCTCATTCTGGGGCAGCGAGCCGAACTGCCCATCGCCATCTCCCCAACAGGAGCGGTGGGTTTTGGCTGGCGCGGCGGCGATATTGCTATTGCCCGCGCCGCTGTAGCGGCCGGTATCCCCTACACACTGTCCAGCACTGCAACGGCTTCCATCGAAAGCATTGCAGACCAAGCGCCCGGCCGGCTGTGGTTTCAGGCCTATATTTTACGGAACAAGCCCTTCTTGGCCGCGATGATTGAACGCGCCCGTGTCGCGGACTACGAAGCTCTGGTGATCACGGTTGACTTGCCGGTCGGCGGCAAACGGGAACGCGACTTTCGCAATGACTTTTCGGTGCCGTTTCGCTTCACACCCAAAAACATCTGGGACTTTGCGCAACACCCTAGCTGGCTGTCCAGCATCCTGCGCCACGGTATGCCAGTTATGGAAAATCTAGTGGGCCTAGAAAAGCAGGCTACCAGCGCGACTGGAATTGCGTCATCCGTCGGTCGTAACTATGACCCGGCTTTCAATTGGGAGAGTCTCCAAAAAATTCGCGACAGTTGGCCCCGCAAGCTCATCGTCAAGGGCGTTCTCAGGCCCGAAGATGCGCAACGGGTTGCCGCGATGGGCTGTGACGCAGTGGTCGTTTCTAATCACGGTGGCCGGCAACTCGACTGCGCAGTGGCCACCTTTGACGCCTTGCCCTCCATTGTGCGCGCGGTTGACGGTCGAATTCCTGTCCTGCTTGATGGCGGGGTGCGACGCGGTAGCGACATTCTCAAAGGTCTGGCACTTGGGGCCCAGGCGGTGATGCTGGGCCGAGCCACGCTCTACGGTGCGTCCGCTGCGGGAGAGGCGGGCGCCAATCGGGCGATTGCCATTTTGAAAGATGAGTTGACGCGCAGCATGCAGCTGTGCGGCGTGCCACAGATCAGTGAAGTAGATGCCTCGCTGCTGTTCGCGCCGAGTCCGTGAACGCCTTACAACCTGACTTGCAATCACTCTCTCAGTGAGCCCTCTGAAAGTTTGTGCGGTTTTACACCCGATGCTTGCCATTTGCACGCAGATTCAAACTACTCCTGGAGACCCTGATGCCTTTCTCTACTACTTTTAAGCGTCTGCTCGCTGGCACTTCCATCGCATTTCTGACGCTAAGTCTGCTTGCCGGCTGTGCCGCACTGATGCCTGCTCAATCCGTGTCACTGCTTGAACCCGCAGACGGCGCTACCGTCGGGACAAGCTTCAAGGTACGGTTTGGAGTGAAGGGCATGGCCGTAGCGCTTGCCGGTGCCATAGTGCCTGATAGCGGTCACCATCATTTGCTGATCAACAAAATGCCAGTGGCCAAGGGCGAATCGGTTCCTTTCGATGACCAGCACAGGCATTTCGGTGCCGGACAAACGGAGGCTATGGTGACGCTGCCACCGGGGCAGTACAAGCTGACCTCGCAATTTGCCAACGGCGCGCACCAGTCTTATGGTGCGCCCATGAGCGCTACGATCCAGATCACGGTGAAATAACCACCCGGTTGGGCTGCATGAGCGGTAGGCAGCGTCAAGTTGCCTACCGCTTTTTTGCATCAACCGAGCTTTAAGTTCACATTTTTCGTATAAGTGAATTCCATCAGCTCGGAAAAACATTCCTCGCGCCCGATTCCGGATTGCTTTACGCCCCCAAATGGGGCGCCCATAAAGTGCTGACTGGCGTTGTTGATCCAGACGTAGCCAGTATGAATGCGTTGAGCAGCGCGGTGGGCAGTGTTGAGGTTTTGTGTCCAAATAGAGCCCGTCAGGCCAAAATCCACGCCGTTGACCTGTTCCCAAAGAGTGTTCTCGTCGCGCCATTTAAATACCGACATCACCGGGCCAAAAACCTCTTCTTGTGCCAGCCGCATGCTGGGTTGCATATCGGCAAACACCGTGGCTTCGTAGAAAAAGCCGTCTTTTAATGCCTCGTCATCGGGCTGCCTGCCGCCGCACATCAGCCTGCCGCCGTCTTCAAGCCCCATGGCTACGTAGCGCTGCACCTTTTCAAGCTGGGCGCGGCTGACGAGCGAGCCCATGGTGGTTTTGGGGTCGGTCGGTATACCGGGCTTGTGCCGTTCCGGCAGCAGCTTGACTACTTTTTCAAGCACTTCGTCGTGAATCGATTCATGCAAAAACACACGACTGGTGGAGCCGCAGCTTTGACCCGACCAGGTGAAGTTCATGCCGGCGATGATGCCGTTCACCAGTTTGTCGAGATCGGCATCGGCGTAAGCGACCAGCGCGTTTTTACCACCCAACTCCAAAAGAACCGGTTTGAGGTGATCCGAAGCCGTCTTCATTACCGCCTTACCGGTGGGCACACCGCCAATCAGCGTGATTTTCCGAACCAGGGGGTGTCGGCTCATGGCGTCTCCACATTCCAATCCACCACACAAAAAATTGGCTACGCCGGGAGGAAAGATGTCGCCCACCAATTCCGCCAGACGGAGTATCGACAGCGGTGCCTGATCGGGCGACTTGATCACGACCGTGTTGCCCGCCGCCAGGGGCGCGGCCAATCGTGCGGCGGCAAACATGAACGGGTGGTTGTAGGCGACGATGCGGGCGATCACGCCTAGCGGCTCCTGCAGCGTGTAGTTGAAGTTGCCATCGCCCATGGGGATGGTCTCGCCCTTGACCTCGGTGGCCAGGCCAGAAAAGTAATCCAGACAGTCGGCAGCAAAGCCCGCATCCATAGCCAGGGCTGATACCGGGTTACCGTTATTGAGCGAATCAAGCAGGGCCAGTGGGCCCGCATAGTCGCGCAGTGCTGCCGCGGCCTTGCGCAGGTAACGCCCACGCTCGACGGGAGGCGTAGCGGCCCAGGCCGGAAATGCAGCCTGCGCCGCCCTGACCGCCGCATCGACGTCATCGGCATCGGCCACAGGCGCGGTCGCGATGGCTTCGTTGTAGCTCGGGTTGATGGTCTCCAAATAGCGACCCGCCTTGGGCGCGTGCCAGGCACCACCATAGTAGAGGCCGCGCTGCGTGGGCAAGATGCCGGCGGGGATGTCTTTCGCGCGCATGAATTCCGTTCCTCAAAAATCAAGTGCTATCAATTGGCTAGTCTGATGTCCGTGTCAATCCAGCAGTCATTGCCGCGCTGTAGCCAGTCTGCACCACGACATCGACCACCACCGTTGCACCGTTTTTGACGGCCGCAATCGCCTCTTCCAGCACCCGCTCAAGTTCAGCGGCGTCCTCGACCGGCCCCATCCCCGTGAGCCCCTGGCCGCGCGCCATCATGGCCAGGTCGGGCGCAGGGTCGCTGATGCGCTGGCCTATCCAGCGGTTTTCAATCGGCCGCTGGCGTTGGCGCGCCACGCGCTCCTGATGTACCTCATCATTGAAAAACGATCGGTTGTTGCACACCACTACCAGCATGGGGATGCGTGCATTGGCAGCCGTCCACAGCGCGTTGACACCCATCATGTAGTCGCCGTCGCCAATCACGGCAATGGGCAATCGATCGGTTCCTTTTAACGCAAGTGCAGAGCCAATCGACATGCCAGGGCCGGAGCCGATTCCACCGCCGCCGTCGTAGCCCAGAAAGTCCAGCGGATGCTTGAAGTCCCACATCTCGCCACTCCAGCTCAGCGGCAAGCGCATCAGGCAAACTTTTTGATCTCCCACCGCGCGTTTCAATATCGCAGCTAGCGTGGTGACCGTCATATTGCTGGCACCTGACGCTCCTGGCACGATCTGCATCGGCACCACGGCGGGAAGCGGCCTTTTGACAGGGGCCGGTGAGCTGCGCGGAATGAGCTGCTGGTTCAGCAAAGTCACTGCCGGTTCGGGTTCACACAGCAAAAACAGGTCCACCGGCGGCAGACCTTGGTGGTCCATGCTCCAGCCGTTATGGCTGTAGTGATCGACTGACACCTGAATGATTTTGCTGCCTACGGTTCTATCGGCCCAAACTTGCTTGAGCGTGCCCGACAGGTCAAGCCAATCCAGACTCAGCACCACATCTGCCTCACGCAGCACAGCTTGTGCATTGGGCGTAAGAAAAGCACCCGCCGGTGCGGCATGCAACGGGTGATCGGTCGGAAAGGCCGCGCCTATGCGCAAGTCAGTCAGCACTTCTGCATTCAGCGTTTCTGCCAGTTTGATTCGCTCCGCCCATGCCGCTTCTCCGCGTGAAACCCTGCCCATCAAAATGACCGGGCGACTGGCTTGTGACAGCCATTCCGCAGCTTGCACCACCACACCCTCCGATGGCCGTGCGGGCGGGGGGGCCAGATAACGCGTCGGATCAGGCAGCGTCGGCCGCTCACTTAGTTTTGACTCCTGGAGTGCAGCGTCAAAGCACACGTACACCGGCCCCTGCGGCGCAGTGGTGGCTATTTGCCGCGCGCGCAGCAACGCCTCTTGCGCTGACGGAATCGACGCAGGCTGGCAGTCCCACTTGATAAAGTGGCGCACCAACGCAGCCTGATCTTGTGCGGTATGAATCCAGTCAATCCAGGGCCGACGTTTGTTGGCATCGACCGGGCCGGTAGCGCCCAACACGATGACCGGTACCCTATCTACCCAGGCATCAAAAATGGCCATCGATCCATGCATCAAGCCCACATTGCTATGCAAAATCGCTATCAGCGGTTTGCCAGTGACCTTGGCGTACCCGTGGGCGATTGAAACAGCGTGCTCTTCATGCAGGACCACCATCATTTGTGGTTTTTCGTTGCCCAGGTGATTGACGATGCTGTCATGCAGCCCCCTGAAGCTTGCGCCCGGGTTAAGGAGCACAAATGGAATATCCAAGGCACGCAGCATGTCAGCGATGACGTCACTGGCCCAGATCGTGTCATTGGCCCCGGATGGCGCGGGGACGTCACGGCGCACGGCAGCACCAGCGGGAACGGTCATGAAATCTCCTGCGGAAAAAATCAAAAATGAAGGGCTAGAAAATCTAGTCAGGCGTGATGTTGGCAGCCTTGATCACAGCGGCCCAACGTTTCTGGTCACTCGCAATCAATTTCGAAAAGTCGGCGGGCGAACTGGTCTCGGCATAAATACCCTGCTCGGCCAGCTTGCCTTGCACCTCGGGCAATGCCAGGGAACGACGTAGTTCGGCATTGAGCTTATTGATGATGGCAGGCGGTGTTTTGGCCGGGGCCACCATACCTATCCAAATATCGCTTTCATAATTGGAGACGGTTTCCGCAATGGTCGGCACATTGGGTAAAAGATCAAGACGCTTGGTGCCCGTGGTTCCAAGCGCCCTGATTTTTCCACTGCGAATATGCGGCAACGCCGAATTGAGGGGGCAAAACATCACGTCCACCGTTCCGCCTAGCACATCGACCAACGCAGGCGCCGAGCCCTTGTAAGGGATGTGTGTGAACTTAGTAGTCGTCATGGACTTGAAGACTTCTGCAGCCATATGCTGCGGACTACCGGAGCCAGCGGAGGCGTAGGAAAACTTGTCTGGATTGGCCTTGGCCTGGGCAATCAACTCGGTCACCGAGTTTGCCGTCATCTTGGGCGAGACCACCAGCACCATGGGTACGCGGCCCAGCATGGACACCCCCTGCAAGTCCCTGAGCACATCAAAGGGCAGCTTGGGGTAGAGCACCGGATTGACGGAAACAGTCTGATTCGGAGCGATGGCAATCGTATAACCGTCACCCTCTGCTTTGGCCATGAACTCCGTGGCAATGTTGCCCGCTGCACCCGGCTTGTTTTCGACGATCACGGGTTGTCCAAAAGTCTCTGACATCTTTTGTGCGAGGATGCGGGCCAGCACATCGTTGGATCCGCCTGGCGGCAACGGCACCACGATGCGGATGGGCTTGCTTGGGTAGTCCTGCGACCAAGCAGGGGACATTCCGAGAGCGCTGACGACGGCAGTGGCCATACACACTGCTACCAGCCATGTTCGACGATCAAATTTCATGTTTGTCTCCTGGAGTTATTCAATCTACACCGATGGTAGTGACAGGTTTCGAATCAATCAATCGGAGATCTGAAACAGAGAACTGGCCGCTGCGTCAGCGCGTGACAACGATAAAAATTCCAAGCAGAGTCAGCCCCGCTCCCGCCAGCGTCGTGGCCGTGATGTCATCCTGACCTCTCCATATCAGGTGACTGAGCGGGAACACCAGAATCGGTGTACACAAAGTAACCAGAGTCGCCACCGAAAGCGGTATGTAACGCATGGCACTGATCACACACATCTGAGCTGAAATAGTACAGATCCCGATCAGGACGTAAAGACAGACGCCCCGGCGGTCTGAGTTTTTCCATTCTCGCAGACGAACATTGGAATCGGACTGATGTTTGCCGGTGTTAAACACCAGCTGCAAAATCAGCCCGCAGGCTGCGCCAGCCAGGGCACCCACTACGGGCTCATCCCATGAGCGTACGGCCGAACCGCGCAAGACATTTCCAATCGCATAAGCCAATGAACTGCCTAGGCCCAATAAAAATACCGACTGAAGAAGGCGCTGATGCAGACCTGCCTGCGCCGATGTCTCCGATGGGCCGCGACTGAAAAACCCGGGCTTGTAACTCACCAGCATCAAGCCGAAGATGCTCAGCAACATGCCGAATGCCAACACACCTGTCATGCCCTCACCCAGTACCAACCAAGCCATCACGGCAGTAAAAAGCGGACTACTGATCTGAAAAATACTGGCCTTTGCTGGACCAAATCGCACCACAGATTCGTAGAAGAACCAGCGACCGAGATAGGTGGAAAAGCCGCCCGCCACAGCGAAAAGCGCCAGCGCCTGCAGGTTCCATTGCAGGGGATCGATCCGTAATCCGAGTTGCAATGTGACCGCCAATGCTGCAAAAACCACGTTGACGACCGTGGCGATCATAAAACCGGGACCCAGTGGTATTCGCCGCGCGGCAGCCTTGGTGGTCAAGATGGCAACAGTAAAAAGCAGCAAGGCCAACGCTGACAACACATAGCCCCAGGTCGTGTCAGCCATCAGAAATTGCCTGCCCGCGTCAGGTGTCGCAATTAAATCTTGAAGGCTTCGAGCGATTCCGGTGCAAACAGCTCTCGTGGCTCCAACAAGCGCTTTGAAAGACCTTGCTCAAACGAATAACGCAAAAAGGTCTGCAGGGTCGCCTCATTTTTTTCGAACCCATAGGGCCAGAAGTCCGGACCCATTTCGAGCTTGACCTGCTCAACATGTGAGGTCAACCAAGGCAACATCACCTTGAGCGCGGCGGTTTCGTAAAGGTCGTCGTAAGTGCGGCGCTGGGATTCTTCAAGCGCCTTCATCATTGAGCGTGCTATCCAGCGGTTGGCTTCATACACGTCACGGCGAATCGCTACGGTGTGCATGATGGGGAACATAAGGGTTTGCTTGAAGTAGTTGCGCTCCACCTGCTCGTAATCCTCAAATAGTCTTTTGACTTTTCCACCACCTTTTAGAAAGCTGGAGGGCATCCTGGCCGTGTAGAGCGCGTCGATCTCACCATCTAACAGCATCTGGGCCAGTGTCTGCTCGGGGCCAATGCTGTGCACCTTGATGTTGGCGGGCAAATCGAGCTTTATTTTTTCTGACCGACCTGGCTCTTCCTCGCCACCGGTGTAATACGTCACGCTGTCTACCGGAACGCCGTAATGGTCGGACAAAATACCGCGAATCCACACCGGCGCAGTCATCTGGTACTCCGGGTTGCCCACGCGTTTCCCAATCAGGTCTTTGGCTTCGCGAATACCGGCTTTGGCGTTGATATAGATGCAGGAATGACGGAAAAAGCGCGATGGAAAAACTGGAATCGCTACAAACGGCCGAGGTTCTTTGAACATCGAGACCGTGTACGACGACAAGGACATTTCGGCGACGTCAAACTCCTTGTGCCTCAGCATGCGAAAAAAAGTTTCTTCAACCGGCATACTGAGGTAGTTCAGGTCGATGCCATCCGGCTGGACACTACCGTCCATTAGCGCCCGAGTTCGGTCGTAGTTCCAGCATCCAAAAGTGAGTTGGAGTTTAGACATGCCTACTCGGCCTTGATACCAGCGACAGCAATCGCTTTGGCTAGTCGCTGGTTTTCATCCAGAATGGCCTTGTTGTAGTCAGCTGGCGAGCCGCCAATCGGATCGACGCCAGCGTTGTTGAGGGTCTGAATCACCTCAGGCATTTTGGCAATGACCGCCATCTCTGCGCCGATGCGTTCGATCACGCTGGCTGGTGTACCGGTAGCTGCCAAAACACCGACGATGGGCGCAAAGTCAAAACCCGAAATGGTTTCCGCCAGTGCGGGCACATTGGGCGCCTGGCTAGAGCGCTGCGCTGCGTTCGATGCCAGAAGCTTGACCTGCCCTGCCTTTACAAACCCCACCAGCGACGGCAGCGCAGAGAACAAGACCTCTACCTGCCCGCCAATCAATGCTGGGACGGACTGTCCGGATCCCTTAAAAGGCACATGCGTCAAATCAATACCGAGAGCAGCTTTCATCGCCTCCATGGTCAGGTGATGGGTGCTGCCAATGCCCGATGATCCGTAGTTGAGCGTGCCCGGTTTGGACTTGGCAAGCGCTATGAATTCCTGCAATGTATTGACCGGTACCTTGGGATGGACGGCCAGGTACAGCGGGGCCCGTGCGGCCAATGAGACGGGCATGAAATCTCTTTTGTATTCGTATCCCAGATTCTTGTAGATGGCAGGATTGATGGAAAACATCGAACCATCCGTGACCAAAAACGTGTACCCGTCTTTGGGCGACGAAGCCAGCACCTGCGCCGCCACTACACCGTTAGCACCCGGTTTGTTGTCTACCACCACCGACTGCCCCAGCTTGTCGCCGAGCCGCTGTGCAAAGATGCGAGCAACCGTGTCTGGCAGACCCCCGGCCGAATAAGGCACAACAAATTTGATCGGTTTGTTGGGGTAGGAGCCTTGGGCCAGCACCGAAAGCGGCGCTGAAAAAAGGCCCGCCGCAATGCTGATGGCCGTGAGAGATAGGACTTGGCGTTTTTTCAAGATGTGTCTCCTGGATGACTGAAATGGAAAGTGACTCCCCATTTTTGCGGCGACATGGCCCGCAAAGCAATACGGGTTGCCGCTACTGAGCCGACGTCGAGTAAGAGGGTTCCAGAGCGGGCTCACTGGAATCCCAGACAGGCGTGGCGACGAAAGCACGCCAGTCGGTGGTTTTGGGCACGATGGCCTGAAACGCGCAAATGGTGGACGGAATACGTGACTCACCCGTACCAATGGCTTGTCCATCCCGCTGAAAGGTACGCACCGCTTCCAGCATCTGCCTGCGAAACTCGACGATCGCCAGATCGCTGGCACCCAGACGTTCGTGCGTCCGATCAGCAATCGGGCCCATCGTCAGCCACATGGCGATATCTTGGTTGGGAAAGCCGGTAATGCCGGTGTAATTACCGGCCTTCATGGCGGCGCGATCCTGCCAAAAATGGTTGTCGCGGTTGCGCAGCGGCCTGTATCGTTCATCCAGGTCTATACCGATTTGCTGGCCCAGAAACTTTCTCCAAGTAGCCGTTTCGGGCGTCTGTGAGCGATGACCCCAGGCAATGAAATAGAACGCCGTGTGGGTATCGTCCATGGGGACGTTGATATTCGCCACGTTGTACAAATTGTTAGGTGGAATCAAGGCCGTCGCCGGTGCAACGAAAACGGTGGAGCGCACATATTCATTCGCCGCCGCGTTGACGATGGGACGGCGCAGGGCAGCGTAGCGAAAGCCATAGGTGCCGCGTTCAACCTGCATGCGGGGTGCCTTGTCGGTTGAAGGGCGCAACCACGCGGTGTCCGTGGCCTTGGCGGTGTCCACCCGTGCCGGCACCATGTCCGACGAGTGCAGGCTGGAACTGTGAGCAGAATCAATCGCACCTTCCAGAATCTGCGCCCAATTGCACGCGATGATGACTTTTGCAATCGTTACTTGGGTCTCAGGCGTTGGCGCCCACGCCGGCGGCTCGAACTCGGGTTGAGTGTCCGGCGGACCCATATAGGCCCAGACGAACCCGCCCCATTCTTTGGTGGGATAGGCAAGATGTTTGACTTTTTGGGCCATGCCGCTTGCAGCTGGCTCAGACACCATTTCCAGCACGTTCCCGTTGACGTCCATTTTCCAGCCGTGGTAAAGGCAGCGCAGACCGCAGTTCTCATTGCGTCCAAAAACCAGCGATACCCGGCGGTGCGGACAGTACTCGTCCATCACGCCAACCTGACCGTTGGTGTCACGAAAAACCACCAGATCTTCCCCAAACAACTGCGCTTTAATGGGCGTGCCGTCGGCCTCGCTGACTTCCTCAATCAGGCAAACCGGCGTCCAGTGACGGCGCATCAACTGCCCCATGGGCGCCTGCCCTTCTACGCGGCACAGCAAATCGTTTTCCTCGTAGGTCAGCATGGGAAATAGCCCTCACAACAAATGCCAATAAAACAGTTGCCAACTTCTTGCGAATCTGGCTTGACGGCAATAATCTTAGGAGACTAAGATTATTTGAGCCAGTTTTAATTGTCAACAGCGAGGATGGAGGCCATGATGAGCGTTAACCCTGACATTGCTTCCAGCATGGGCGCGGAGCCCATCGAGCCGGATTTTTTTAGCCTGCTGGTTGCCCGTAAAAATAGGGTGGCTGACAACGTTTACCAGTTTGAGTTGCGTCGCCCAGATGGCGGCGCTTTGCCGGCTTTTACGGCGGGTTCGCATCTGACGGTTCAAACACCCAGCGGCGTTCGGCGTAACTATTCGATTTGCAGCGACCCCGCCGATACAGAGATGTACCAAATTGCCGTAAAACGCGACGCCAACGGGCGCGGTGGCTCAGTCAGTATGGCCGACGATGTCCGGGCCGGCCAACTTCTGGCAGTCAGTGCACCGCGCAATAACTTTGCTCTGCACCCGCGCGCAACGCGCTTCCTATTTATTGCAGGCGGCATCGGCATCACACCTATTCTGTCAATGATGCGGCATCTCCAGAGCAGCGGGCAAGACGCGTTTCAGCTCATTTATTGCACCCGGGACCCTGAAAGCACCGCCTTTCTCGACGACTTAACCGGACCTGCATTCGCCGGTCAGGTCCAGTTGCACCACGACTACGGCGATCTGAACAATGCGTTGGATTTCTGGCCGATCCTGGAAACACCGACCGATGCGCATGTGTACTGCTGTGGTCCCCGAGGCTTGATGGATGCTGTCTCGGACATGTCGGGTCACTGGCCGTCAGGCTCAGTTCACTTTGAAAGCTTCGGTGTGGATGCCAGCGTCTATGCTGCCAACACGGCATTCACCGTACGGTTGCACCAAAGCGGCATGAGTATTCCCGTGAGTGCCGAACAGTCCATTCTGGAGGCTTTGCGAGCCAATGGGGTTCATGTGGCAAGCTCCTGCGAGAGCGGCACCTGTGGGTCGTGTCGCACAGGCTTGCTGTCAGGTAACGCCGAGCACCGCGACATGGTTTTGAGCGATGATGAGAAAACCAGCACCATCATGGTGTGTGTGTCGCGTGCCAACGCGTCTGAACTGGTCCTGGACTTGTGAGCAAGCCCAAGCTGCGTATTGGCGTGGTGGGGCTGGGTCGGGCTTTTACCTTGATGCTGCCCACCTTTCAGCAAGATAGCCGAATCGTATTGGCCGGCGCAACCGACCCGATTGAACAGGCTAGAGATCAATTTGAACGGGATTTTGGCGTACCCAGCCATGCCAGTATCGAAGACTTGTGTGCAGATCCTTCGGTTCAGGCGCTTTACATCGCATCGCCGCACCAGTTTCACGCTGACCACGTGTGCTTGGCGGCCACATTCGGCAAGCATGTACTGGTAGAAAAGCCGATGGCGCTCACACTGGATGAATGCACCCGCATGATCGAGGCCACGCGTCAGGCAGGGGTTCACCTGATCGTGGGTCACAGCCATAGTTTCGATGCACCCATCCTGCGTACTCGCGAGATGATAGACAGCGGACTGTATGGCAAGGTGAGGATGATCACAGCTCAAAACTTTACGGATTTTTTGTACCGGCCACGACGACCGGAAGAGCTCCAAACCGAAGCCGGTGGCGGTGTGATTCACAGCCAGGCGACGCATCAAATCGATATCGTCCGGCTACTGGGCGGCGGGGTGGTCACAAGCGTCAGCGCACACACCGGGCAATGGGACCCTTTGCGTCCCACTGAAGGGGCCTACAGCGCCCTGCTGGCATTCGAGGGCGGTGCGTTTGCGACGGCAACCTACAGCGGATATGGCCACTACGATTCGGATGTGTGGATGGACAACATTGG